>CAXGOD010000084.1:0-7792 GCA_964011245.1 uncultured Bacteriovoracaceae bacterium
AAGCAAGGGTTCCAACAATTGCAACGATGGTTCCTCGTGGTGCCTTTACTTGGATAACCAATAGAATTAAACCCCACTTAAGTATTCCAGTGGTTACTACCAATAGAATCAACGATCCTCTTCAAGCTGAAGCAATTTTAGCAAATGGTGATGCTGACATGGTGTCCATGGCAAGACCATTTCTAGCAGACCCCTATCTTATGCAAAAAGCACAAGACGGTAATGAGGATCAAATTAATACTTGTATAGGCTGTAATCAAGCATGTCTAGACCATGTGTTTAAAAGAATGATTTGCTCATGCTTAGTTAATCCTAAAGCTTGTCATGAAACAGAATTCGAAAAGACTCAATCTAATACCCCTAAAAAACTAGCAGTCATTGGTGCTGGACCTGCTGGGATTTCGTTTGCGATCGAGGCAAAAAAACTAGGGCATGACGTAATAATCTATGAAGCAAAAAATCAAATTGGTGGACAATTTAATATTGCCAAACAAATTCCAGGAAAAGAGGAGTTTCATCAAACCATTCGATATTTCAAAACCATGCTTGAACTTCTTGCTATTCCTGTAAAGCTTAACACTACCGTTGACACAGAATACTTAAAAAACAGCTCATACGATGAATTTATCTTTTCAACTGGTATTATACCTAGAACTCCTGAGATTAAGGGTATTGATCATCCAAAAGTTCTTTCTTACCCTGAAGTACTATTTGATAAAAAAGAAGTTGGGGAGTCTGTGGCGATTATTGGAGCCGGTGGTATTGGTTTTGATATGGCCGAGTTCTTGGCCCATAATCCAAATCATAAACCAACGAGCTTAGATAAAGAAGCCTTCTTAAAAGAATGGGGAATAGATACTGAGTATAACTCTCCAGGCGCACTAGCTAAAAAGGAAGGTGCACCGAGTTTTAGAAAGATTTATCTAATTCAAAGAAAAGAAACAAAACATGGAAAAAACTTAGGAAAAACCACAGGCTGGATACACAGGCAAAGTATTACAGATAAAGGTGTTATCATGTTAGGAGGAGTCAATTACGAGTCAATTGACGATAACGGTCTTCACATCAATCATATTGGAAAATCTCAATGCTTAAAGGTTGATAATATAGTTATCTGTGCCGGACAAACATCAGAAAATAAACTGTATAAAGAATTTTCAGATCAAGACTCTAGAAAATGTCACTTAATTGGTGGAGCGGAGATGGCGATGGAAATAGATGCTAAAAGAGCAATTGATCAAGGGATAAGACTCGCTTATTCACTTTGATCTCCACCTCATAGTTCAGGAACCTCCTCCATCTCAACAATAGGTTCCTTATTTTTGTTATCTTCTTTCAGTCTTTTTTATAACTAGCAATCAATTCATTGATATCTAAATTAATTGCTAATTCTTTGGTCTTTAAAAAGTCTTCATTATAAAGTTTAGAAAAAGATCTTTCTCCAAGGTCACATTGAAAGGTAACGATACGCTTTCCTGGTCCATTTTGCATGGCCATATATAAAGCTCCTGCAACGTTTAAAGCAGAGCTTGTGCCTAGAACAATTCCATCTTGGTCGCGAACATATCGAGACACAGTAATAATATCTTGATCTGGCAAAGAAATAGCTCCATCAAGATTGGCCTTTTTAAAGTTTTCTACTAATCGCATGATCCCTATACCTTCAGTAATAGATCCGCCTTCAGATTTAAACTCACCAGTTTCCATATAACTTTTAAGACCTGACCCTTTTGGATCAATAAGATAACATTTAATACCTGTAATATTTTCTTTAAAAAAAGCTGAATTACCAGCAACAGTTCCACCTGTTCCAGAACTTGCTATAAAGATATCTATTTTATTATCCATTTGTTCTGCAATTTCTGGAGCAGTATTTTCATAGTGGGCCTTAAAATTACTTAAGTTTTCAAACTGGTTTCCCCACCAATACTGATCAGAATTTTCTTCTGCAATTTTCCTTGCTGTATGGTAAAAATGATTTTCATTATTAAATGGACATGGATCAACTAACTTTAATTCTGCCCCAAACAAGGTTAACATTCTTTCTTTTTCAATTGCCTGTCCTCTAGGCATTACAGCTAACATTTTCAATCCAAAAGACTTTGCCGCAATAGCTAATCCAATTCCAGTATTTCCGGCAGTCCCTTCAACTATTGTCATACCAGGTTTAAGCTTCCCCTCAGAAATGGCATCCGTTACCATCTGTAATGCAGCCCTATCTTTTATAGAACCACCTGGATTAAATTGTTCACACTTTATAAAGATATCACAACCACTAAGTTTACTTAGACTTTCAATCTTTAATAGTGGTGTCTTACCAACTAAATCTGTCAATTTCTGGCCAAGTAGTAACATTTGATAATCCTTATGGTATAGTGTTAAGAGCATTATGCCTGAAATAAGGAAGCATGTGAATGAATAACAAACTAGTAAATGATCTTTTTCTAAAAAAATACCAAGGTAAGTGTCCTCACCTTTGTAGAGACTCGATTATTCAATTTGTTACTGAGACCTTACACACAGTTTTCCCCCAAATGGGACAAAAAAAATTTAGTACAGCTGAGGATTTAGAAATTTGTCTTAGTGATATCGAAAATAAATTAAAGTTTATTTTAAGCTGCATCCATAAAGAATTAGATACACCTGAGACCACTCACGCAAAGATAGTTAAGGATTTCTTTTCTGATCTTATGTCGCTTGAAGAAAAACTAACAGCTGATGCTGAGTTTATTGCTAGTGAAGATCCTGCGAGCAATGGAATTGATGAGGTCGTTATCTGCTACCCAGGTTTTTTCGCTATCGCTGTTTATCGTATTGCCAATTTCTTTTATGAAAAGAAAGTTCCTCTCCTTCCAAGAATTCTATCTGAGTATGCCCATGAAAAGACTGGAATTGATATTCACCCTGGTGCTAATATTGCATCACCATTTTTTATAGATCATGGGACAGGGATTGTTATTGGTGAAACAACGACTATAGGCAAAGGAACTAAAATTTTTCAAGGGGTAACTCTTGGAGCTTTAAGTGTTAAAAGAAAATATAAAGATGTAAAACGTCATCCGACCATTGGCAATAACTGTTTAATTTATTCTAATACCACCATTCTAGGTGGGGAGACTGTTATCGGAGATAATGCGACTATTGGTGGAAACGTTTGGCTAATTGAAAGTATCCCTAAAAATGCCCAAGTATATAGAAAACATGGCGTTGAAATAGAGATATTAAGCTAATAAGTATCAGCTTAATATTCTCAGCGAATTTGAAAGCTTAAGTTTTTAATCATAAAAACTATTTCTATTAATATTCCACCAATCTGGGGAATCACGTCTTGATAAAGATTTTCTTCGTTGAATCTTTCTTGGGTTCTCTGGTTTAAATACAGAGATAGATCTAAACTCATACCAATTCTTACGTGTTGTCGTTGCTCTATACAACGCCATACCGTCATCAACTTCTTTAAGTTGCCCTAGTTGGTAACCAATATACTTTGGAGTTTCTATGATCAATGTGTATTTATTCTCGACTCTCCAACCTACATCGATACCAAGATTAAGAATTTGTTCAACCACAGGAGCTGACAATTCAACTTGCCCTCCACCATTACTAGTAAACTCAAACCTCATCTCACCTACCCGCAAGGCCTGAATAACAAAACCAGTCTCATTTAAAAAGTCCTTACAAGTATCATCCATTCCATTATCATAATAACTTTTTAATAAAACAGAATCTAAATATTCAACGGTAACATCCTTAAATTGAAGATCTATTGTTTTTACCAAATCAAAACCAACACCAATTCCTATTGGGCTTGACCCAGCACCCAGAACCTCTATGAGTTCTGCATTAACTTTCCCCGAAGTTGATATTCTTTTTGCAATTGTTGGTAAAACAACTCTATCTCTTTTTCTAAGTTCAAAGCCATTTTCAAAAGCATCATCTGGAAAACAAGTTTGAGGATGGGCCACATACATCATATGGCTTGGTCGACCACCAATAAGAGTACCTGTACCAGCCTCTTCAATAGGGTTTTGATAAAGAATATAACCCGCTTTTTTAATTTCTTTTTTTAGAATTTTGACTGGATTACCACAAGAGACAAGGGTAAGTGTAAACACAGAAAGTACTAAAAGCTTTTGAATTTTCATGGGAGACCTCAAAAAGGCTGTAGGCTGCTTACTCTAAACAGCTTAAGACGTACGACAATAGAGTAAACGCTTGAAAAGGCTTATTATAGCATATCTACAAGATCTTTGAGGCAAAAATGGAAAATAGGTTTATTTTCAATATGCTATCTGTTTTGATGCCCTTCGATCGCTTGGCATAAATCACGCTGTTTATCACTTTGATAATCAGAACATTGATAATCTACAGTTTTGATTTCTACTTTAGATAGATCTACCTTCACAATATGATTTGACAGGTTTAGACCAATTGCTTGAATACATAATAGGGCCAAGAATGCGATAGAAAAACGCTTCATCACCCCTCCTAGTTTAGGGTTAGATATTTTTAGTTGCGCGGTTTATACTCCTGTTTCATAAAATGTCAAAGACCATTGAACATACCTTTGTAAACTTTACAATTAAAGGGAATTAAGGTGTGAATTCTTTGGGTTCTAGTATCATTTTCTATCTACAAAAATCAGGAGTTTTATGAAGATCATCTTAGGCCTATTGATTACATTCTCTCAAGTTGCTTTTGCTCAAACTCAACTAGTTACGCATAAAGGAGCATGGAAAGACCATCTCTATCCACAGAACTCTTTAATTGCACTTGAAAGAGCCGTTGACCACGGTTTCACTGGTATCGAGTTTGATGTTTTTAAAACAAAAGACAATAAATTTGTACTGGCCCATGATGATGATATTACGAAAGTTAGTACCTGTAACGGTAAGATTTCAGAGATGACTGGAGCTGAGGCTAAAGACTGTAAAGTCATAAAGAACACTCTTTTACCTATAGGTCAGTTTCCACTTAAAAAAGTTAAAGACCCTCAGGCAATTACAACACTGGATGAAGTGGTTGATAAATTATTTTTTGATGACCGTGTTCAGTTCATTTGGGTTGATATGAAAGATCAAAGTGTTGATGTAATACCTGTCCTTAAGGCGCTTATTGAACGTTTAGGAGATAAACGCATCTTTGATAAGGTTGTTATTAATAATGGTTCAGTTGAGCTTCTTGCCAGACTTAAAGTTGAAGTTCCTGAATTTAAATATTCTCTTGAAGGTAAGTGGGGCTCAGAACCTCTAACTGAATATGAGAAGTATTTAGGAGGAGTTGGTATAACTCATGATATGGTTTCTTTAAATGTTGGAATCTATATGGGGCACGAGCCTCTTTGGAAACTAATATGCAGAAGCAAAAGGTTTTGGAATTATCTAGAAGACTTTCTAACTGAAGCAGATTCTAAGGGTGTTACAGTAATTGGGTGGACTGTAAATAGAGTAAAAAAGATTAAACGATTGAAAAGTATGAATATTCCTTACCTACTTACAGATAAGATGTATCCAGGAAAGCTTTAATCTTCTTGGTTCCAAGGTATATAGATAATATCGTTTTTCGTTATTTGCGGTATTGCAAGAAACTTTATTAAGAACCACCAAACTTTGGCCATAAAGATTGTTCTTGTCTTAATGCTTAAATTAGTAATATCCATAAGTCTTCCTCCTTTTACTCTATTAAAGGACAAACTCACTTATAAAGATAGTGGTTAACAAGAAGAATATAAAAGCTTAACAAAGCCCTAACATTTAACAGATTCGCAGAGCTGTTTTAATAACTCCTGCGTGACTATAAGTCTGAGGAATATTTCCCCACAGTTAGCCAGACTTTGGTTCAATAACTTCACTCATGAGATCTCAGGTTTTGATTGGTACAAAAAAGTATAAAAAAACCCCCGCATTTGGCGAGGGCCCTATATCTGAATTTAATTCAAAAATTATGCTTCTGGCTGAACTTCTTCAGTAGTTGCTTCTGCCGCTGGAGCTGCTTCTTCTGCTGGTGCTTCTTCTTTTGGAGCTGGAGCTGCAACTGAAAGCTTAATTAGGCCTTCGTCAGCTAAGATTTTTGCTTTTTCGTCGCCATTGATCCACTTTTTGTTTTTACCTTGAACGCTGTAACGACCATTTCTTTTTTTGAATACTGTGTAATTGTCTGTTTTTTTAACTGTTTCCATTTGAGTTCTCCTTACTCTAAAAAATTTCTTGAGTTGCAAACTAATATGTCGTCTCACCCAAAGTTTGTCAAATACACAAAAAATCAATATCTTAGAGTCGAGGTATAATAGATATATGAAAGCTGACAAGATCCTTATATGCGCCCACCCAGATGACGAGAGTATCTTCTTTGGTGGACTCCTATTGCAACACCCTGGTGAGTTTAAGGTAGTTCTAGTTACAGATGCTAATGCAGATAATCGAGGACATGACCGAATGGAAGAGTTTAAAGCTGCTCTTAAAAAACTTGGGGTCACCGAGTATGCACTCCTTGGTTTCCCAGATATTTATGAAAAACGTATTGATCATTCAAAACTTGAGGATGCTTTAAAGAACGAACTAGGTGGAAACTTTAAAGAAGTTTATACCCATAATATTCTAGGAGAATATGGGCATCCTCATCATCAAGATGTTGCTTATGTAGTCCATAAAATCTTTTCTTGTCCGGTTTTTAGCACAGCTTATAATTCTTACCCTGAAAAACTTATAAAACTAACTGAGGATGAGTTTAAAATAAAAAGTGATATCCTGACTCATACTTACGGAGAAGAGACCAGACGCTTTTTAAATCTTCTTCCAATAAACTCTTGCGAAGGTTTTCAAGAAACTTCTATGGATGAGATAGAAACGATTTATGATTACTTGGTAAATGAAAAAGACCTGAGTGATCTTAAAAAGTTTGAACATCTCAGGTCTTATTTAATACATATTAAAAATCTTAATAGGCCGTTTTAAATCGACTTACTTCCCTTTTGGCTCTTGGTGCATTTTCTTGAATGCTTGAAGTGCAGGTGCCCACATATGCTTTACAGGATCTACATCAATATGAATAACGGCACATTTTTTAGAAGCAATCGCTTGCTCGATAGCAGAGTGAAGATCTTTTGGATTATCTACTCTTGTACCAAATGCACCCATTGATTGAGCTAGTTTATCCCACTCCACTTCAGCGAAGTCTGCATTTATTGTTTCGTCTTCATCAAGCGACTTTTTGATAATAGTTTTAAGAGGTCTTAAGGCAAATTGCTGAGTCATCTTAACCATACCCCATTGCTTATCAGCAACAACAAGATAAACAACTGGTAACTCATTTCTAACTGCAGTTTCAATTTCTTGCATATGAAATCCCATAGCTCCGTCACCGATGATACAGTAAACTTGTTTGTCTGGTTTTGCTACTTGAGCACCAAGTGCTTGAGAAACACCAGCACCCAACATTCCCATTTTAGGAGTAGAAATTCCGTGACCTGGAGTTGTACATTTATAAAAGAACATTCCCCATACAGCAGTGTTACCACCATCAAAAACAGCGACAGCATCTTTATCAAATATTTTTTTACAAGTTGTTGCAACGTGAGCAGTATTCATAGGAGAATCCATGTCTTCTAAGTGCTTATCCAGCTTTGCTCTATTATCATTCATGGCATCGATATGACCTCTGTACCATGCCTTTCTATCAGCAAGAGCAATAGAGTCTGAATGTGTTTTTAATTCTGTTACAAGATCTCTTAAAAATGTTCTTACATCTGCAACAACAGCAAGATTAACTGGCTTATTTCTACCAATCACTTCTT
>CAXGOD010000085.1:0-7769 GCA_964011245.1 uncultured Bacteriovoracaceae bacterium
CATATGGTCCATTTTTGCACCATCACCACCACCACGAACATCTTCGATCTTATGGATCATGTCACAGTAAAAAAGGATACGTTCTGTTAACGTTGTTTTTCCAGAGTCAATATGGGCCGAAATCCCGATATTCCTCGTCTTTGGTAAGTTCTTCATTTTAACTCCACACTTATTTATTAGGGGTTGATTAACGTTGATTATAATTCAAAAATTGTTTCCGATCTTAAGGAAAAAAACGAAACTCGTCAATTTTATTGTTGCAAAATTCCAGTAATTTATCGTATATACTCTCCATGTCAAAAAGAGATTTGAATAAAGAAACACTTTATGAAGGTGTAAAACTTTTGCTGGACTGCGAAAGTAACCATGTTCACTTACCTCAGCAGAAACTTTATACGCTATTTAGCGTTGGTTTCCAGTATTTACTGTATCTTTCCACGAAGACACCCGGACATTATATTATACGTGTTGAGGATAGCTCTTTACTGGAAAAACTCCAAAGAAAGGCCAAAGACGACTCAAGCCGTAAGTTTATGCAAAAACTAGCTCTTCCAAGAAAATTCAAATATGGAAATAGTCTTTTTCACTTAGACTTTTTCAACTTTACAACTTGGAACAATACTAATGATCTTCCAAAAGAGAAGGTCAAGGCTGCTTTAATTGTTAAAAGCACTTCAAAAAAGCCAATGGATATTGAATTAATAGCTGATGAAGATGAACAAGTAGCAGCTGTTTTGCAGTCACTTCCCAAAGACTACTATGTAAATTCACTAAGGGAATATGTTCCCAGAACTATTACCATTGCTTTTGATGAAGAGTATGAAGACCTCTTTGAAATTAATTTTCCATTTATCGTCGATGAACCAAAAGAGAAGTTAAGTCGAGGTGTAAATATTGCAAGTGACGTCAACCTTTCAGATCTTGAAGACTAATTAAACAAACCTATAAGCTTTGCAGCCATCAAATGTGAAACCTTGTTTAAAGAAGAATCTTTGAAAGTGGTTTATGATTTAAGCTCAAAATATATTAAAGTTAAATAAAATTAAAAAAATTTAAAAGTTGTTTGCTTTGTATGGATGCTTCAAATCATTCGGAGGTGGGGCTTTAAGGTGGGATATTGATAAGTTTTTTTATTTAAAAAAACTTAAATGATGGTTGGCCAGAAATTTAGAGAATGATAATTAGTTTTTATCCATACAAAGCAAGCAAACCAACCGCTTTCTTACTAATTACTGATACAAGTACTGTGCCAAGTTTAATCGTTGTAACTCATTGAAATTATTTTTATGTTTTTGAGGCTTTACGGCACTAGGATCAATTTGTCCTAGAACTTAATAGTTTTGGAATATTTAGCACCTTTTTTGGGTCTGAGTAGGCCAAACCGCATGCTGGAGTATAGTAAAAATCTCTATTTCTTGGATGATCTTTAGCTAGCTCTAGGCTTGACGTGTTAATAACTCCTAAATATATATTTTTTATGTGATAGTTTAATTCTTGTAGTTCTGTTTCTTTAATTTGTTCTAAATCTAAACTAAGCCCTTCAAGTCCTAGACCCATAAAGCACTCAAGTTTAATTTCTCCACAACAATGTAGATTTACTTTTATCTGTTCTTTCTTAAGGTCATCAACAAATTCTTTTAGATCAGCTTTATCCTGAAGACTTATGTACATTGGCTCATCTAAAAACAAATGTACTTTTGAAAAGTGACTTAATAAAAACTGGTGGTATGAAATGATGTTAACGGTATGCCAATTTATAATCTGTTTTTTAGAGGCTTCACTTAAATCATTTATTGATTTTAATAAAGTCACAATACCAATAACTTGCCATTTTACTTCAAGGCCCGCAAAACTTTGTATAAAGGCATCTTCCATTAAAAAGGGTATTTTATATTCTTCGAGTTCAAATCTTTCATCTAAAGAAATCTTAAAATCTTTGTGCGTATAACCTTTTATACCAACTAAAACCTGCTGAAGCATAAACTCTCTGTCATCAATAAGAGGAAGTGTACTTAGAACAGGTAGTGAAAATTCTTTATTTAAATTTATTGCCTCTTGTATTGTTTTGAATGGAAGACTGCCAATATGAGTTGTTTTAAGCATTATAGAGACTTTAAGACCTTTTCTAAGCCATCTAAAATGACTTGTTCGTTATGGTAATCAGCTACTCCAAAAGAAAGTCGAATAATACTATTGGCATAATCTGTGTATCCAAGAGAAATCATTGTTTGTGAACCTTTTATACTGCCTGAAGAACAAGCTGAGCCGTAACTTACTTCAATTCCAAACATATCAAACTTTGTTTGCAGGAAGTCACCTTTTTGTTTTTTAAAACAAAGAAGTGAAGTATTCACTGCCCTTAATTCATCTTTCAAAACAACAAAACCATCATCTGCTATATATTTTTCAAAAAGACCTTCAACTTTATCTCTCAAGAGCAATGAAGCAATAAAATTTTGCGAACTTTGAATATCTTTTAAGGCCAAAGCGGTAGTTATGACTCCTAAAATATTTACCGTTCCACCACGGAGGCCATTTTGTTGTCCCCCACCTGGTATAAGAGGTCTAAAAGGAAAGTCCATATTAACAAAAGAAAAACCAACACCTTTTGTTCCACCAAGCTTGTGGGATGAAAATGTATATTGATCAATTGAGCTATCTAATATATTCCAATTTTCTGTCTTTCCTACCGATTGGGCACAGTCTATATGAACAAAACAGTTTAGTTTTTGCTTCAGTTTTACCGCTTCTTCAATTGGCCATACTACACCAGTCTCATTATGAACAAAAGTGTAGTTCAGATATATCCTTTTATCTGAGTATGGTTTTAATACTTTTATCAACTCTTCTTCATTAAAGTAACCATTGACCATTATAGGGAGCATTATTACAGTTGCTCCCTTTTCCTTATTCATCTTCCCTATCGCATGAACAGCTGGGTGATCACTTTCAAAAAAAACCATCACATCACTAGGAGCAAGATTAAAAAATGTAGAAATACCTTCCGAAGCACCAGAGTGAAAAAAAAGTCCTAGTTCAGAAATATTAGGAAAATAAGATTTAATCGATGCTAATGACTCACTGAGCAATTGATTAGCCTTTTTACCACTTTGATATAAAGCATTTGGATTCGCATTAATAAAGTCACCACTTTTCATAAAGCTAAGAACTGAGTGTGATAAGGGTGCCGTGGCGTTATAGTCTAAATATATTTTTCCCATAACTTAGCTATAACAAAGACAATAAGGCATACGCAAGCGCACAAATAAAAAAGGACCGCCAAAGCAGTCCTTTCTTATATAAATAATTTCTTATAATGGAATGATTATTGGTTAATTTCACCAATTGTTGGTCTGATAACAGAAGCCATTTCATTATTGATCGCTGTTTCAGCTGCAGCCATTGTAGTTTCTGCTGTAGCTTGAGTATTGATCTCTCTGCCTTTTCTTTGAAGGTCGCCTAACGTTGTAGTTGTTAAGTACTCTTGCATTAAAACACCAAGGTTTTCGAAAAAGTTTTTAGTTAATTTGAACTCAGAAGTTTCTACTTTTTGAGTTTCTCCATTTTCAGATCTTGTTTCAACACCTGAACTTGGGTTCCCAGAAATGTCTTTAGCTGGGTTAATGTTCTCACCAACACACTCAAGAACGTCTTTGATAGAAATTTCATCCATTGATCTGGCTAAAACATATCCACCACCTGGTCCTCTTACAGACTTAACAACTCTTCCAGTTCTTAGTTTTCTGAAAAGTTGCTCTAGGTAATGTAATGAAATTGCCTGACGAGAAGAAATCTCTTGTAATCTAACAGGGTTCCCATTCGAGTTGAAAGTTAAGTCGAGCATAGCTCTTACTGCGTAACGGCCTTTTGATGTAAGTCTCATTTGTCATCCTCCATAATAAAATTAAACAAGTTTAAACAGTTTTAATTCAGAGATATAAATCCAATCCTTGATCTCTGGTAATATAACCGACCGAATAGTTCAGTCAGTATCACTACATATAAAAGTATGACCTTTTTAGTTAGTTCACGTCAACTCTAATTTTCTTAAGATTACTAAAAAAGAACTTACATTGAATTACATCTGTATGTGTCCGATATTACTGGTTTTTTACTCTCCGCATTTTATGCAGGTCGTTTAAGAATAAGGGAAAAATTTACCGAGTGTGTCAGTCGACTATTAAATTTCAGATAGTTCCGATAGGACAAAATTACGACTGAAAACTGATTTTTCATCATTTTCGCTTTGAGCAGTATCACTTACTGATATGTTCATTTGATAAAAAGTGAAATCTTCAGGTGTTTCTTTCTCAATTATTTTAATAAATTTCTCTCCCCACTCGGCCAAGAAAAATTGTTTAGACTCTAGGTATATCGGTAATTCTAAATGAATAATCTCATCTTGCTCTTCAATTCTATAAAAATCTGCATGCAAGCTGTTTCTACTTTCTGAGATAACACTATATGAAGGACTCTTTGTATCTGCATCTTCTATAAAAGATTTCGCAAATGTGGTCTTTCCTGATCCCATAGGTCCTTCAAGTATAATAACTGCGGGTAAAGTAATCGTATCCTTTAGCTCATAACTAATATAGCCAAGGTCTGTTTCGAATACTTTTTTCCACTCTCTTAAGACTTTCTTTTTCATATTAAAACCTAAATTTTACCTTCACCCTCTAAGCGTTCAATTTGTTTATCTAGTTCCTTAAAGGCATCTGGAAACGACTCTATAATTGATGTCGCAGACATAGGACGCACACCTAGTTTTTCTGCAGCTAAGTGTCCAGCAAATGAATGAATTAATACAGCAAGACCTACAGTCTTATTAAAGTTTTCATATCTATTCACTAAAGGTTGATTTTCTTTAAGTTCAGGATCTTGTCCAAGTAAGCCCCCTAAGATTCCAGCTAATACATCGCCTGCTCCACCAGTCGCCATCCCATCATTAGGAAAGAAGTTAAAATAGACTGATCCATCTGTGAATCCAATATAAGAACACGGCCCCTTTAAAAGAACAGTACAGTTTGTTTGATCAACTAGCTGTTTAAGGTAATGCACTGGCCGTCTTTCTAATTCATCAATTGTTACACCTGAAAAACGAGCAAATTCACCAAAATGTGGGGTAAGGACAGTTGGAGCATTTCTTACAGAGAACACTTCTCTATCTTCATCTAAATTTAGTACATTAATTGCATCAGCATCAATAACAACAGGACCACTAAAGTTTGAAAGGATTTCCAGAACAAGCTTCCTTGCTCTTGTAGACCTAGCAAGACCAGGGCCAATAACAATTGCAGAATATTTATTTAAGTCAGAAATTAGCCTAGGCCACTTATTTGTATCTAATGGGATATAACCAGTCATAACTTCAGGAATAAGACGAGATAACAACTCATTATATTGAGGCTCCCAAGTTGCTGCTGTGATTAATCCAGCTCCAACCTTAAGTGCAGCTTGAGATGCCATAACAGGAGCTCCAGTGAGGCCATGAGAGCCACCAATAACTAAAGTATGTCCAAAGATCTTCTTATCAGCAAACTTATCACGTCTTGTTATTGGATCGACAACGTCCCCTATATCAAGTAAAAATTTATTACCTTTATTTAAAACATTAAATGGAAAACCTACTGTTAAAACTTCGACTTCACCAACAAGCCTAGCCCCATCGGCCATATAATAACCAAGCTTAGGAAGTGCTACAGCTAAAGTTGTATTTGCATGTACTGCATTTCCTTGAATAAAACCTGTGTCACCTTCGACCCCACTTGGGATATCGACAGAAACTATATATGAAGCATTTTCGTTAACATAATTAATAACATCATATAAGAAATTTGAAAGTGGAAGATGAACGCCAGTTCCAAATAAAGCATCTACGATGATGATATTACCTGGAAGTTGACTAAAGTAACCTTCAAGTTCGCCGTGATCCTCTATATAGTTAATTTTTACGCCATAGGCCTCTGACATCTTTGCTTGTTTATTAAGTTCTACAGTACTGTCCTCTTCAGAAAAGAATCGAAATGCACGAACATTATTCCCATGTGTTGTTAAGTGACGAGCTATAGCTAAACCATCAGCACCGTTATTACCCTTCCCAACAAGAAAAAGAATTTCTACATCTGTTACATTATCAAGGATTTTTTTTTGAATAACTGCTGCCCCCTGGACTCCAACATTTTCAATGATAAGATTCTCATCAAAGAAGTATTCTTCTTTTGCTTGAGTTTCAATGTCTTTCATTTCTTTAATATCAACAATTCTCATACGTTCCTCTATACTATTATTTATTTAAAATATTTGTTAATTTTTTGATTGAGTTTGATAGCCCATTAAAAACAGCATCACAAATAATCCAATGCCCAATATTATATTCTGCAAATAAACCTTGCTCAACTAATGGAATTAAACTTTCATCAGTTAAACCATGCCCAGCATGATATCCCATATTTGCTTTGGTAATTATTTCTTTACCATGCTTAAACTTCTCAAGATAATTCCTTATAGGGTTTTCTTCTAAAATTGCTTTAGCATAATCACCTGTATGAATTTCAACTGCATCAATATTCATTTGGGTACAACGATTTAATATCTGCTCACTTGCTTCAACAAATAGAGAAATTTTCACACTTGGGATTTCTTTTTTAAGAAGATCGCATACACCTGAGATTTTTTTAAAGTTCACTTCATCAAGAAGGTCTAGTCCACCCTCAGTTGTTTTCTCTTCACGTTTTTCTGGAACTAAACATACCCATTCAGGTTTAACTTCAATGGCAACCTGAACAATCTCGTCATTAGCTCCAATTTCTAAATTTAATGGTCTTCCGTAACGTTCCGTTACCATTTTTACTGCTGGAACATCAGTATCTTGAATATGTCTTCTATCTTCACGTAAATGGATTGTTATTTGATCAGCCCCTGCTGATAAAGCGCAATCAGCTGCTTCAACTATACTTGGATAAGACTCTCCCCTGGCCTGTCTAAGAGTTGCAACGTGATCAATATTTACACCTAGTCTAATTTTATTTGTCACACGAACTCCTTAAGCTAAATTTTTTGCTACTACGTCTGCGATCTCTTTACTGAATTGGTTTACCTGTTCTTGATCTTCACCTTCAACCATTACGCGGGCCAAATTTTCGGTCCCAGAGTATCTTAATAAAACCCTACCTGTATTCTTAAGTTTGACCTCAACATCCTTAACGACTTTTTGGATTTCTGGCATATCTTCGAAAGGAACTTTCTCATTAACAGTAACATTAATTAAAACTTGAGGATAAAGTGGTACTTCTTTTAGAAGATCAGATAATGATTTATCATAGAACTTTAAACACTCAATAACTTTGAGTGCTGCTAAAATACCATCTCCAGTAGTAGAGAAGTCTTTAAATATCAAGTGGCCACTTGGCTCTCCGCCAAACTTTGAACCATTTAAGACCATGCGTTCAACAATATATCTATCTCCGACCTTAGAACGAAAGAAATTAACGCCAATACTTTTTAAATATTTTTCTAAACCAAAGTTACTCATTACAGTTCCAACAACTTCGTTAGAAGCACCAAGACCACCAGTATCTTTTAAGAATTTGGACATAACCCCAATTAGTTGGTCACCATGAACAATATGTCCCTTATTATCAATAATAGCTAACCTATCAGCATCACCATCAAGACAAATTCCAAGATCAGCACGGTATGTTAAAACATTTTCAGCACAAACTTGTGGATGCAATGCCCCAACACCTGAATTAATATTGCAACCATTAGGT
>CAXGOD010000086.1:0-7757 GCA_964011245.1 uncultured Bacteriovoracaceae bacterium
GTTCCACTAAGCTTATTCGGTCCGTTAACTATTAGTTTATCCATGTATACCTCGCTGGAGAGAAACAATACCAATAGTCGCCCTGTCTAAATAGTCACAGGGCGTAATATCAGTTCTTTTCCATCACTTAGCTGCCACAAGCGATACATTCGTCAGGGTTCTCAAGACTACAAAGCATAGCTTCTTCTGATGTCATATTTTCATCGGCTTGATTAGACTCATCCTTTTTAACTGTAAACTTGATAGCATCTGCTGCGGCTTTTGTACGTAGGTAGTACATCCCAGTTTTTAATCCCGATTTCCATGCATAGAAATGCATAGAACTAAGCTTCCCCATATTTACATCTGTCATATGGATATTTAAAGATTGAGACTGATCGATATAAGCTCCTCTATCTGCTGCAAGCTCAAGAACTCTTTTTTGTTTAATTTCCCAAACAGTTTTATAAAGCTCTTTTAAATTCATTGGAATTTCTTCGATATTCTGAACAGAACCATTTTGTTCAATAATTCTATTCTTCATACTATCATTCCAAAGATTTAACTTTATAAGGTCTTCAATTAAGTACTTATTCACAACAGTAAATTCACCAGAAAGAACTCTTCGTGTATAGATATTAGAAGTAAAAGGTTCGATGCATTCATTATTTCCTAAAATCTGTGAAGTACTTGCTGTTGGCATAGGCGCAAGTAATAAAGAGTTTCTGATCCCATCCTGAGCAATTTTACTTTTTAATTCTGTCCAATCCCACAAGTCAGTTGGAGTCTTGTCCCACATATCAAATTGTAAAATCCCCTCAGAAGCAGGTGAACCTTCATATGAGTCGTAAGCACCATACTCTTTCGCTAATTCATTTGAGGCCGTTAGCCCTGCAAAGTAAATCGTTTCAAAAATTTGTTGATTTAAAAGTTTAGCCTCATCAGACTCGAAAGGCATTCTTAAGATAGCAAAAGTATCCGCAAGACCTTGAACCCCCATTCCTATAGGACGATTTTTCATATTCGAGTAACGAGCTTCTTCAACTGGATAATAATTTAAATCAATAATCTTATTTAAATTTTTTGTAATTGTCTTTGTAATTTCAAATAATCTTTTAAAATCCAATTTTCCATCTGCAATAAACTTAGGAAGAGCAATGGAAGCAAGGTTACAAACAGCAACTTCTTTTTCATCAGTATACTGAATAATTTCTGTACAAAGATTACTAGACTTGATTGTTCCTAGATTTTTTTGATTTGATTTTTCATTTGCTGCATCTTTATAAAGCATAAAAGGAGAACCTGTTTCAACTTGTGATTCTAAAATTGAATGCCAAAGCTTTCTCGCACTAACTACTTCACGAGCGATTCCTTGTTTTTCATACTTTTTATATAATTCATTAAACTTAGCGCCATAAGTATCAGCTAATCCAACAGCATCATTTGGACAAAATAATGACCATTCTCCATCCGCCTCAACTCTTTCCATAAAGAGATCGTTGATCCAAAGAGCATAAAATAAGTCTCTTGCCCTTAACTCTTCCTTCCCAAAATTTTTCTTTAAATCTAAGAAATCATGGATATCAGCATGCCAAGGCTCAAGATAAATAGCAAATGAGCCCTTCCTCTTTCCTCCACCTTGATCTACATATCTAGCTGTATCATTAAAAACTCTTAACATTGGAACAATTCCATTGGAAGTTCCATTTGTTCCTTTAATATAAGAACCTTTTGCACGAATATTATGAATTGAAAGTCCAATCCCACCAGCAGACTGAGAAATTAAAGCTGTTTGCTTTAGTGTGTCGTAGATCCCATCAATAGAATCATCTTTCATAGCGAGTAAAAAGCACGAACTCATTTGTGCTTTCTTCGTTCCAGCATTAAAAAGAGTTGGAGTTGCGTGGGTAAACCATTTCTCACTTAATAAGTGATAAGTTTCGATGGCCCTATCAATGTTATCAGGATGAATACCTAATGAAACTCTCATAAGCATATGTTGAGGTCTTTCAACGATCTTACCATTTTTCTTTAATAGATATGCCCTTTCTAGAGTTTTAAAACCAAAGTAATCATATTCAAAATCACGAGAATATGCGATCTCAGAGTTAATTCTATCTTTATACTCTAAAGCTAACTCGATTATTTTAGGGTCAAGTGACTCCTCTAAAAGATTCACAGTATCTACAAAAGAGTCAGAGGAGCTACGGTGAAGATTTGCCATAGCAATTCTTGAAGCAAGCTTAGAGTAGTCCGGATGGACACTACTCATATAGGCTGCGACCTCCGCACTAAGGTTGTCTAATTCAACAGTAGTGATTCCATCAAACAACCCTTGAATTGTTTTCTTTGCAACTTCCATTGGATCAACAAAAAACGAGTCAAGCCCATATGTTAATTTCTGTATTCTATGTGTAATTTTATCAAATTGTACTGCTTCTTTTTTTCCTGAACGTGTTGTAACAAACATCTCTAATCCTTTATCTAAAAATCCATATCCATATTGAACTCAAAATCATTTCCTGTCGTCGTTACAGAGTTCATAACTCCTGCTTTTTGATACTCAGAAACACGTTTTTCAAAAAAGTTCGTTTTACCTTGAAGAGAAATTAACTCCATCCAATCAAATGGGTTAGATGCATTATAGATCGGAGAATATCCGATCTCCATCATTAACCTATCTGCTACAAACTCAATATACTCTTTCATAAGATCAGAGTTCATACCAATTAATGAAACAGGAAGAGCTTCTGTTATAAACTCTTGTTCAAACTCTACAGCTTCTTTAATTAGAGAAATTACTTGTGCCTCACTTGGTTTGTTCTCAATATATTTATATAGAAGACATGCAAAGTCAGTATGAAGACCTTCATCCCTAGAAATAAGCTCATTAGAAAAAGTTAATCCTGGCATTAGTCCCCGTTTTTTAAGCCAAAATATTGAGCAAAAAGATCCTGAAAAGAAGATTCCTTCAATTGCAGCAAAGGCCAATAACCTTAGGGCGAAGTCATCTTGTCCATAAATCCACTTTAAGGCCCAATCAGCTTTTTTCTTAATGCATGGAATATTATCAATAGCATTAAATAAATAATCTTTTTCTGTTTGATCTTTAATATAAGTATCAATTAATAACCCATAAGTTTCTGCATGAATATTCTCCATTGCTATTTGAAAACCATAAAAGCTTCTGGCCTCTGGAATCTGAACATCGTTATAAAATCTCAATGCTAAATTTTCATTCACAATTCCATCACTTGCACTGAAAAAGGCTAGTATATGTTTAATATAGTGTTTTTCATCTTCATTTAACTTATTCCAGTCATCTAAATCTTGGTATAAATCAATTTCTTCTGCCGTCCAAAATGACGCCATTGCTTTTTTGTACATCTCCCAAATGTCGTTATACTTAATTGGAAATAATACAAACCTATCATTACTCTTATCGAGTAAAATCTCATTAGACATACAAATTTCTCCCGTGAAAATTACGTAGTGTGTTTTAATGTGTTCTTTAAATTTAGTGGTAATTTTTTTTTGATTACGAAACTGATTTCATGATTTATCCTCTCCTCGTGGTTAGTATTGCGTCATAAGAGGGATCTGGCTTACCTAATAGTGCACTAACTATTTGGATTCACAGTTGCGGGACAGCGTCGGATTGGGCGAACTATATCTAGTAGGCTTAACCGTACTTCACATCTAATGACTACTATATATAGTGTAGGAGTCAAAAAGCTAAACGGCCAGAGTTTTTTTAATTATTTTTGAGGTAATATAAAATTTGTTTTTCTTAAAAACTGGTCATGTTTTAACCAAATATTTTCAAGCTCTATTGAATTTACAGAACCCGCAAGAGTTTTTAAACAATGTTCTCCAGCTTCCTTTTTCCTTAGACTTAAAACATCACTTCTATCAAAGAAGATAACTATAAAATTCTAACAACTTTCTCTCTTCAATTGTCAGAGGATCTTTTTTAAAGCGTAAGCTCGGATAGCGATAATTATAATTAAGTACGGTATCTGAGGTAAGGCTTCTCATAACAAAACTAACCGTTGGATTTTCTTTATAATAGGTATTATGAATTAAATCTTCATCTATTAAGATTGCTTGCCCATATACAACTTCTAAATAGTCAGTTTCGGTTAGGCTTAAGTCTCCTATCGCAATATCACTGCCTCTACTTCCAAAAGGAGTTCATTCATAAGTATCAAATGCAAAAGATTTTTGATCAAAGGCACGAGCCACGAATAAATTTATACCACCTAACGCAACTCCAAACTGAGCAAAAGCGCCTCAAATTCATCAGAGAACTTATTTGAGTTCAATAGAAAAAAAGGAAAACTCAATAGATCAGCTCTACTATCACACACAGGGGACTCCTAAGTATTAAATCCTTACTAATATTGTACCGGCTTTACTACTTTTTACAAATTAGAAAGCGATCTCTTTGAGTGTAATCTTGTTTGATAGATACTTTAGAAAAGTTTTTTCCTGCTGATTTAGCTAGAGTTTGAAGGTTATCTTCATGACCTTCCATGATAAATAGCCCATTTGAACTTAATGAATTTGAGACTTGTAAAAATAGAGACACAAACCACTCATCATGCTCCTCATCTTTAAGGTATAAGGCCATATGGGGCTCGTATGAATCAACATTTTGATGAACACCGTCTTGGTCAGCGATACTTTTTATGTAAGGAGGATTGGATAAAATTAAATCAAACTTTTGGTCAATCCCTTTAAGACGGTCTGTTAATTTAAACTCAACTTTTGTTTCTTTGTTAAATTGCTCGCATAAGTGGTCATAATTAATTTTGGCAACCTCTATCGCTTGATCGGATAGATCTGTGGCCAGAATATTTAAGGGCCTTTTTACTTCTGAAGCTATAGTTAAAGGAATGCAGCCGGACCCAGTGCCAATATCTATTAAGGAAAAACTCTCTTTATAATTTGAATTTATAAAGGAAATTGCTTCTTCTACTAGGATCTCTGTTTCTGATCTTGGAATTAATACGTCTTGGTTTACATAGAACTCATTACTATAAAAATAACTTTTGTAGTTTATATACTCTAAAGGAACTCCCAAACGAAGCTTTTCTAAAAACGCAGGGTTTTCCATAAAGAAGTCTTCAGAAGGATCTGAGTTATCAAACTCACAATACTCTTCTACAAATCGTTTTAGTTGAAGTCCTGGGTAATCTTTTTGAAGTCTCTCTTGATTATTACTAAAATAAGACTCAAGATAGTCATGAATGGTTTTAATCTTCTTCACCTTGCATAAGTGTTGCTTGGTTATGAGCAATCAATGCATCAGTAACAGGAGCAAGATCTCCCTCGATGATTTTATCCAGAGAATATAAAGTTAAACCAATTCTATGATCAGTTAAACGGCCTTGAGGAAAGTTATAAGTTCTAATTCTTTCAGATCTATCCCCTGTTCCGACTAGCCCTTTTCTCTCATCAGAGATTTCTTTATTATGTTCTTGTAACATGGCATCGTAGATTCTGTTTTTTAAAATCTTTAACGCTTTTTCTTTATTTTTTAATTGTGATTTTTGATCCTGGTTAGCAACCACCGTACCTGTTGGAATATGTGTTACACGAACGGCTGAATCGGTAGTATTTACTGATTGTCCACCAGCACCACCAGAACGATAAACATCAATACGAACGTCATTCATATTCAACTCAAAATCCACTTCATCTGCCTCTGGCATTACAGCAACTGTAATAGTAGATGTATGAACACGTCCTTGAGATTCAGTTTTAGGTACACGTTGAACTCTATGAACACCTGATTCATATTTCATGATTGAATAAACTTTATCCCCAGTAACAGAGGCGATAATTTCTTTATAACCTTCATCAGACTCACTAGCCGAAACAAGTTCACTTTTAAAGCCTAAAGTTGAGAAGTAGTTTTTATACATTCTAAAAACTTCACCAACAAAGATACTTGCTTCATCTCCACCAGCACCAGCTCTTAATTCAAGCATACAGTTTTTATCATCTAATGGATCTTTTGGTAGAAGTAGAATTTTTAACTCTTCTTCTAAAGCAGGAATTTGACCTTCATATTCAGAGATTTCCTCTTTGGCCATTTCTCTCATTTCTTCATCTGACTCTGTTTTAAGCAAATCTTTTGCTCCATCTAAGTCATTTTTAATTTTTTTATACTTAAGATAACAAGCGACAACGTCTTCGATATTTCCACGTTCAGTTGAAACTTCTTTAAATTCTTTTTGGCGGTCGTATAAAGTAGGATCTGCCATTTTTTCAGTTAGCTCATCGAAACGTTTAACAACGGCATCTAATTTATCGAACATAGACATATGTCTTACTCCAAAAAGTCATTTAATGTTGAATTTGTTCCTTCCATCTCTGCGATATTCTGAATATCAATTTCTTCTAGAGTTAGAACTTTTTTATCAACATCTTTTAGATTGTATTTTTCTTCTAAAAAAAGAACTGCTTTAATACTAGATAGAGCAACTTCTAATTGCTCATCATCTGGCTCTTTAGTCGTTAGCTTCTGTAGCATCATCCCAGGTAGACTTAGAGTCATACAAGCAGGGTTTTTAGGGTATTTCCCAGCCAATTTAATTATCTCATAAGAGATTCCTGCAACGGGAATCATACAAACAATCTTAACCAGTATCGCCGTTAAATGTTTTAGAATTAGTGGTAAGCCTACTCCAACAGGAATGATAGTAAATAGAACTGAAAAGATAATAATTGAAATAAACAATAAAAAGAAAATAAAACTTGTTCCACAACGAGGATGCAAAGTTGTATATCTTTTTGCATTCTCAACAGTTAAGTCTTCACCATTTTCGAAAGTTGAAATCGATTTATGTTCAGCTCCGTGATACTGAAAAACTCTTCTAATATCTGGAATAAAGCCAATTAACCAAATATAAAGAATAAAGATACAAGCCTTTATTACGCCATCAACAAAATGAAAAGCAAAGCCATCTAGATCCCATTGAACATCCAGTAAGCTAGCAATACCAGCAGTAGCTGCATGTGGAACAAAAACGAAAAGACCAATACCAAAAGCGAAACTTGTTGCTATGGTAAAGAACGTAGCCCAATCAATTTTTTCTTTTTTCTTTTTAGATGCTTCATACTCTTCTAGAGTCTTCCCTTTTTTTAAGGCCTCCTCTTTCATCTCTTCATCCATTGCGATGTTAGCTGAGTAGTTGAGCGAAACGATACCATTTGCCATTGTTTCAACAAGCATAATGACGCCTCTAAAAAAGGGCTTTCTTAAAAAATTCCATTTTTGAGAGAATCCAAACCATTGATCACGACGAAGACGAATAGTTCCATCTGGCTTTCTTACAGCAACAACAAATGCATTAGGGGATCTCATCATGACCCCCTCAATTACAGCTTGCCCGCCGATACTTGTATATTGTTTGGCCAAGGCCAAAAGCATTCTTTTTAAAATAGTTTTCATTCTTATCCGTTCATGGACTCCATGAATGCACCATTTGTTTTACTATTTTTAATTTTATCTAAAACAAATTCCATAGAATCAATTGTGTTCATTGGGTGTAATACTCTTCTTAGTACGAATACTTTAGAAAGATCCGCAGGATCCATCAATAGATCTTCTTTACGAGTAGAAGACTTATTAATATCAAGACAAGGGAAGATTCTCTTCTCCATTAATCTTCTATCAAGTTGAATTTCAGAGTTACCTGTTCCTTTGAATTCCTCAAAGATAACTTCATCCATTCTTGAACCGGTATCAATTAATGCAGTTGCAATAA
>CAXGOD010000087.1:0-7750 GCA_964011245.1 uncultured Bacteriovoracaceae bacterium
CCACTACATCCTAAACACACAGATGGCGTCCTTGCCCTTGTTAAAGAATTAAAGAAAAGAGCATTTTATATCAATATTGAGGCCGCCGGAACTCGAGTTCTCGATGAGGTCTTTGATGCTATCGACTTTATTAGCTTTGATATAAAAACTCCTTCAACAAATGTCCGTCCAAATATTGCCCTAATTAAGAAGCTATCTGAGCAATATCAAGGAAAATCACAGGTTAAATCAGTGATATCAGATAAAAAAGACTTCGAATTTGTTTATGATCTGTATCAAGGCATATTAAAAGAATTAGATTATAATAATGCTATACCTTGGGTTCTAACTCCATGTTATGAACCAGGGGAAGAGTTTCCAAAAGATAGATTTCTGAAAGTCATTGATCTGAATGAAAACTTTGGAGCGCCTTTTAGAGTTATAGGGCAACAACATAAATGGATCTATGGGCCTGATAAAAAGGATGTTTAAATGAGATCTTTGATTTTAATTTTAACATTAGTTATTTCAACTTCAGTATTTGCTGAGGGGAAGAAGAAAGAAATAGAATTAAAAGACTATGACTCAAAAGTAGCTCGTCATTTAGTAGAAAAAGAAAAAGCATTACTTTTAGATGTACGTACACTTATTGAATATAAGTTTTCTAGCCTTGATGGATCTAAACGAATTCACATAGGAGACCTTGAAGAGGAAATGGGAAAAATCAAGAAGTGGACAAAGGGAGATAAAAATCATCCTATCGTCGTTTTCTGTGCTGCTGGGACTAGAGCTGATAAGGCCAAAAAAATCCTTAAAAAACACGGATACACCAAAGTTGTTAACGTTGGTGGAATCAGCGATTACTAGAGCTTCTTATGGCCTCTTAATGATGTAGTAATTAATTCATCCTAGGACAATAGCTTTCAATCTTTATACAACTTTTAGAATAGACAAGAGTTGTCCACCAAGTCTCAGTGATTTTCGCATTTAAAAGGTACTCACTGTCAGGGCAGCTATAACGAAGCATCGCTGGGATATTATTAATTGAAATTGTATGAGCATTTCTGTTAAAAAAGACCTGACCTTCACAACTTTGTTGAACTTCTTTCTTACCAGGATACATTTTTTTCATTATAGGGACATTGCCAGTCTCACGATAATTAAAATTTCTTTTTTGAATAGCATGATAAGTCTTGTATTTTTGGGTACAAGAAAAAGTTAAAAGTAATATTGGTAAAATTAAAAGTTTCATTTTGTCTCACTTTTAAATAACTTTAAGATTAATAAAATCCATCCTATGATAAAACATACACCACCGATTGGAATAAACATTGCAAATTTTGGGATGCCTAAGATGGCATACATATAACAAAATCCACTAAAAAAGGTAATTCCAATTAAAAATAATCTCCAGGGTCTTTGAATTTCAATATTATAGGCAGAACCAATAAAACTTGTAATAAACATGGCGATGGCATGATAAAACTGATAGTGAACACCGGTTTGATAAGCGGCCATGGCCTTCTCTGAAAGATGGGCCTTAAGCCCATGAGCGCCAAAAGCTCCCAGAGCAACAGCAGTGCAAAAAAAGAATGCTGCTATTATTAACTCTTGCCTTTTTACTTTTGTTAAAGTCATTAAAATGCACCTTCTAAGATTTGTAACATTTTCTCTTTATCAATATCTTGATTTTCCCCTAATGAAACGGGAATATGATTTTGAACAGCTTCCACAATCTTTG
Source organism: uncultured Bacteriovoracaceae bacterium (assembly GCA_964011245.1). Taxonomy (GTDB): domain Bacteria; phylum Bdellovibrionota; class Bacteriovoracia; order Bacteriovoracales; family Bacteriovoracaceae; genus CAKZJW01. Next base: position 1,721 of record CAXGOD010000087.1, read on the forward strand.
GAAAGTCAGACTTTTCAATCTTATAGAACTTTAACTTTGTCGGAAGTCCCATTCTATTAAAAAAATCTTCTGTCATGTTAATGGCCTGAGTGATTCTTTCTTCTGGTGTTCCACCTTTAATATCCCAAACACGATCAGCGAATTGAAGAAGCTTTTCTCTTTTTGATTCTTTTTGAACTCGAAGAAGACTTGGAAGAATGACGGCTAATGTTCTGGCATGATCAATTCCGTATAGAGCGGTAAGCTCATGCCCCATCATATGTGTTGCCCAGTCATGAGTAACTCCACTTCCAATAAGTCCATTAAGGGCCATCGTTGCACTAAACATAAGGTTGGCTCGACTGTCGTAATCATCTTTAATTTGAATACATTTATCACCTTCTTCAATAAGAGTAGAAAGAATTCCCTCAGCAAATCTATCTTGAATAGGAGTATTTATACTATTTGTTAAGTATTGTTCTGTAGTATGAACAAAGGCATCAACAATACCATTACCTAATTGCTTTTCAGAAAGTGTAAAAGTCACTTGAGGGTCTAAAATAGAAAACTTTGGGTAAAGGGCAGGATGTCCAAAGCCAAGTTTATCTTCACCTTTTGAAACAACGGCAAACATATTCATTTCACTACCAGTAGCCGGTAATGTTAGAACTGTTCCTAGTGGCAATGCCTCTGTGAATGGAGTTCTTTTAGCCAGAATATCCCATGGGTTATCACCTTGAAACTTAGCGGCTGCACAGATAAACTTACTCCCATCAATGACGGAACCTCCACCAACGGCAAGAATAAAATCTATACTCTCATCACGAACAAGTTTAACTGCATTCATTAAAGTGCCATATTTGGGATTTGGTTCAATTCCACCGAATTCAAAAACAACATGATCAGCAAGTGCCTGCCTTACTTGATCATAGACACCATTCTTTTTGATGCTTCCACCACCAAAAGTAAGAAGAACTTTAGACTTTATATCAATACTCTCTTTTAATTTAGAAATTTGATCTTTACCGAAAATAAGTTTTGTTGGGTTTTGAAATTCAAAATTATTCATCGTAACCATCCTAATAGTTTATTTGATTTTTTATTTTTAATACCTTGATTAATTGTTAAATTGGCACCAGCTTTTTGTCCAGCTCCAAAGCTATTATGATCTATTGATCCATTACTGGTAGTACTGGAAAGTCTGCGGTAAATTTTATTAACACTCTCATCAAGCTTTTGATTGATTTGTACCAGTTCTTTCGACTGTGAGGAATCAAAGTCTTTAAAAACTGTTTGCATTCTTTGATCATAACCTCGGGCCATACCAAGAAAAAATGAATTCTTTGCTTTTTGGCCTTTGAGTTTATATTGATCTTTGTGTAAGTTCCAAAGGCGTTCAAGCTCATCTTCAAGAAAACTTGCAATATAATCAGTAAGTTCGATATTGGCCTTGGTTCCTGTGGCTTCAAGACTGACTTGTCCTTTTCCATAACTTAAAATAGGACGAACCATAAAATGTTTTAAAATATCATAAATGGCCATAAGCTTGGCCGATTTTCTTTTTTGTACAATAAGTTTTTCGACATAAAGAGTTTCAAAATTTTCTTTTGTACTCAGATCTATATTATATTTTAATAATAATTGATTTGCTTTTACCGTTGCTGCTTGCGACTCAAATTCATTTTCACTTTGAGCAAGCTTTAATAATTTTTTTACTTTAGAAATTATTTTTTCCGCTTCAAGATCTCCTTGAAGAGACTCATTAAGCAGTTCTATATTTGCTGAAGCTGAGCTTACTTCTTGTGGCCAGTTGTATCTTTGGCAAACAGATTTAAATTCAAAACCGTGAGGCTTGATGTTAGCTCCATGAAAAATAAATGAAAGATAGTGTGCTAGTTCATGGCGAATAATATCTTTTAAAACTTTTTCTTTGGATGAATACATTAAAGATTTATTTAGACCTATTTGAAAGGTGTGATGGTCAAAAAAACCCAAAGTATTTTGCCCTTCAAAAACCACAATATGAATAGGGTAGAGGTATTGGTTATAAACAAATCTACTACGACGTAATTCTAAATCTGTTTCAGATTTAATAATCTCTTTTAAGTATTTTTCACATTTTGCGATAAAGGCAAATGATGTCTCAGAGTAGATAAGCATGACTTTTTTTATCACGCAGCGTATATTTAATCAAAGGAAACGCTTAGGCATAAGATAAGGACTCGATGCGTAATCTAGAGAATAATATTAATAAGATCTATGGCATTAAGTTTTTTATGATGTTCTTAGTCATTATGCCGGTCTTGATACCATTTTTTAGCTCCTTAGGGCTAAATATGGAAAAAGTCTTTATCCTTCTTTCCGTCTTCTCAACAGCTTGTTTTATATTTGAGATACCATCTGGTTATATTTCAGATTTATTAGGACGAAAGAAAACCTTGGTGATCTCCTCAATTCTAAAAGGTATAGGATTTACACTTTTTGCTCTGGCCGATGGATTTGAAGTACTAGTCATTGCAGAGATTATTTTAGGGGCTGCGGTTTCACTAAGTTCAGGAACAGATACATCTTTGATTTATGATACCTTGATTGCAGTCAATTCTAAAAAAGCTCAAATAAAAATTCTAGGTAGAAGTATTTATTTTTTAACTTTAGGTGAGGGGATTGCGTCTTTGCTTGCTAGTCTACTAATGTACTTTGCTTTCACTGTGAATGATTTAGTTGTGATCTCAGCATATCTTGGATGGATACCTCTGCTAATCGCTGTGACTTTGGTTGAGCCTCCAAGACAAGTAATGGGCAATGAGCATAGAGAAAACTTTAAGATGATTTATCGAAATCTTTTTAAAGAATCGAAACTTCTAAAATATATCATCTTAAATATGGTTTTTTATTTTGCGGCTACAATGCTTGGGGTTTGGACATTTCAAAAGTATTGGCAGGCCTTACATATACCTGTCGTTTATTTTGGTGTTCTATGGGCCTTAACTAATTTTGCTGCGGCCATTGCTAGTAAACGTGCCCATAAAGTTGAGAAGAAATGGGGAAGTTCAGAAACTCTTATTTTTGTGGGGATGTTACCCATTATAAGTTTTCTCGGGGTATCTTTTGTTGATCATATTATTGGCTTTGTCTTTTGTCTGCTCTTCCAGGTTTGTAGAGGTATCGGACAAGTTGTTTTAAAAGATGCCCTTAATAAACGTGTTACTGGTGACTTTAGAGCTACAGCAAATAGCATTGCTCAAATGGGAACTCGAATTTTCTTTGTTCTTGTGAGTCCATTATTTGGATACATAATCGATACAAAGGGCCTATCTATTGCTAGTCTTTTTATGGGAGTAGTATATATTTTTGTCTTTCTTTTTATCATGCTACCAATTCTAAAACAAAGGCTAGATTTTCAAAAAATTTAACCCAAAAAAAAGGGAGCCCTCAAGCTCCCTCTTATTTTTTATATCTTAGTCTTTTTTAGAAAAAATTTTCGACTTAAAAAACTCTCTGTTCGTACGTGCTATGTGAGAGATATTGATGTCTTTAGGACAACTTGCTTCACATTCAGCATGGTTAGTACAGTTTCCAAATCCAAGCTCATCCATGGCCTTAACCATTTCACTTGCTCTTTTATGAGCTTCTACTTGACCTTGAGGAAGGAGTGCCATTTGAGAGATCTTAGCTGATGAGAAAAGCATAGCAGATGCATTTGGACAACTTGCAACACAAGCTCCACATCCGATACAACCTGCTGCATCCATTGCCTCATCTGCATTTTCTTTTGAAATCGGAAGATTGTTAGCATCTTGAGCGTTACCAACATTGACAGAAGTGTAACCACCAGAAGCTATGATCTTATCAAAAGCAGATCTGTCTACCATACAGTCTTTTAAAACAGGGAAGGCCCTTGCTCTCCATGGTTCAATAACAATTGTATCCTGATCATTAAAAGATCTCATATGCAGCTGACATGTTGTTGTCGATTTCTCTGGTCCATGGGCCTGTCCATTAATCATTAATGAACACATACCGCAGATACCTTCTCTACAGTCATGATCAAAAGCTACAGCATCTTTTCCACCGCGAACTAGCTCTTCATTTAGTTGGTCAAGCATTTCTAGAAATGATGATCCCGTTGAAACATTGTTTAGTTCATAGTCTTCAAAGCGACCTGTGTCTTTTCTATTTTTCTGTCTCCAGATTTTTAAGTGTACCGTTATATTTTTTTCTTTACTGGCCATTAGTTACTCCCTTACTTGTAAGATCTTTGAGTTAGTGGAACGTATTCAAACTTAAGCTCTTCTGTATTTCTGATAGGCTCTTGAGCTTCTCCAACAAATTCCCAAACAGCTGAGTGAGCATAGTCTTCATCATTTCTAAGTGCTTCGTTTTCTTCTGTTTGAGATTCTTCTCTGAAGTGACCACCACAAGACTCAGGTCTCATTAAGGCGTCTCTTGCCATAAGTTCGCCAATTTCTAAAAAGTCAGCTACACGTCCAGCTTTTTCTAATTCTTTATTAATACCTTTTTCATCCCCTGGGATTTTTAGGTCTGACCAGAATTCTTTCTGAAGTGTTTGTATTTCTGAGATCGCTTGTTTTAGTCCAGCCCCATTTCGAGCCATACCAACATGCTCCCACATGATTTTCCCAAGTGCTTTATGAAAGTCATCAGCTGTTCTAGTCCCTTTAATATTTAAAAGCTTACTAGTCATTGCTTTTGCATTTTCTTCTGCTTTATTAAACTCAGGGTGATCAGTAGTTAAAGACTCTAATTTATTTGAGCCAAAGTAGTGACCAAGTGTATAAGGAATAACAAAATATCCATCTGCTAATCCTTGCATAAGAGCCGATGCTCCAAGTCTATTTGCTCCATGCTCAGAGAAGTTACATTCTCCAATTGCATGTAGTCCAGGAACAGTAGTTTGAAGATTATAGTCAACCCATAAGCCACCCATTGTATAATGAACAGCAGGATAAATTCTCATTGGTTGCTCATATGGAGATTCGTCAGTAATTCTTTGGTACATATCAAAAAGGTTACCGTATCGTGCAGCAATTGCATCTTTCCCATCTCTGTCAATAGCAGCTTGGAAATCTAGATAAACAGCAACTCCTGTTTCTCCTACACCTTTACCAGCATCAACTTGAGTTTTTGCATTTCTAGAAGCAACATCTCTAGGAACCAAGTTACCAAATGAAGGGTAGATTCTTTCCAAGTAATAATCTCTATCTTCTTCTGGAATATCAGTTGGATGTCTTTTGTCACCTTTTTCTTTAGGTACCCAAACTCGTCCATCGTTTCTTAATGACTCACTCATAAGAGTAAGCTTTGATTGGCTTTCTCCATGAACAGGAATACAGGTTGGGTGAATTTGAGTAAAACAAGGGTTTGCAAAGCCAGCACCTTTTTTATAGGCCTTCCAAGCAGCTCCTGCATTAGATGTCATAGCATTTGTTGATAGGAAGTATGCATTTCCATATCCACCAGAAGCTAAAACTACAGCATCTGCGACATGTCTTTCGATGTCTCCAGTGATTAAGTCACGACAGATAATCCCTCTCGCTTTTCCATCTATAACAACGATATCTAATATTTCTCGTCTAGTATAAAGATCCACCTTTCCTTTATTCACTTGCTTCATCATTGATTGATAAGCACCTAAAAGAAGCTGCTGGCCCGTTTGACCTTTGGCATAGAAAGTTCTTGAAACTTGAGCTCCACCGAAAGATCTATTTGCTAGGTATCCACCATAGTCTCTAGCAAAAGGAACGCCTTGAGCAACACATTGATCAATAATATTGTTTGAAACTTGAGCTAGACGATAAACGTTGGCTTCTCTTGCTCTATAATCTCCACCTTTAACAGTATCGTAAAAAAGTCTCCACACTGAATCTCCATCATTTGGGTAATTCTTTGCAGCGTTGATACCACCTTGAGCTGCAATTGAGTGGGCACGTCTTGGAGAATCTTGAATACAGAAAGATTTTACTTGGTAACCAAGTTCAGAAAGTGATGCCGCTGCAGAGCCCCCAGCAAGTCCAGTACCAACAATGATGA
>CAXGOD010000088.1:0-7742 GCA_964011245.1 uncultured Bacteriovoracaceae bacterium
CCTTCATCGAACTCATTTTCGTCAGGGCCTATACCTGTATTTATTTTTAATAATGGCTCATCTACTTCATTCATCAAGTCACCTTTATCTAGACTGCAAATATAATATTGCTATACATTATGCCTAATTAATATTTCCTAAAAACTTAAATAATGTAAACAATCGATAACCCATTATTCCGATTTTTTTATAGTTTAATCATACTATGATTCAAAGAGATATGGAGAATCAATTAAGTCGTCTTTTACTGCTATCATATTCTGTAGGCTCTTTTAAGCTTGAATTCTAAAGCTCCACCATCTTCGATAAAAATCTAGCCTTTATAGAATTAGACAAACCTTAGATGTACTAGGAGCCTCACCGTAACCAGCATATAATTACCTATGATCAGGACTTTGACGCTTAAATCAAACCTTTGCCGTGCGATCCCCTATCTGCAAACTGCTGGTGAAGTCTACTTTTGCCCAGACGTTAAGTCTCTATGCCAAAAAAACTTTCTAGAGAGACGTTTTTTTGAACTTAAAAAAATAATCCCTTCTCTGATCTGGAGTTGTCCCATGGAAAAGGGTTTGATAGCTTCTTGGGATTCAGAGGATGAAATACGATGTTTTGGAAAAGATTCAATTTTACCTCAAAATCGTTTTTTTGCTGAACTACCTTTTAAATGTCCTGAGAACTTTACTTCCTTTCGAAAGCTTGCCGAGCTACACCTTCCTCGCTATTTCGAAGAGACTATTACGCCATGGGATGATGAAGTCCTCAACGAGCTCACCTATTATTTTGACAACAAGAAACTGGCTTCAAACTATTTTGAAGAGAGAAATGGTCTAATTGGAAGAGACTACTCTACTAAACTTTCAGCATTCCTAGCTTGTGGAGCTTTGGATGTTCGTTACCTATTTAACAGGGTCAAGGATTTTGAGGATACCGTTTGCGCTAATAAATCTACCTACTGGATTATATTTGAATTACTTTGGCGAGAGTTCTTTTATTGGCATTATAAAAAGCACCAAAGAAGGTACTTCTCAAAGAATGGACTCAAGGGAAAGTTAAACTTTACATCTTTTCAAACGTATCAATTTGATGAGCTAAGAAAGATTTCTCATCATCCCTTTTTTACTGCTGCACTTAATGAGCTTAACTGTACGGGGTATATGTCTAACAGGGCCCGTCAGATCTTCGCAAGTCAGTGGATCAATGACCTACAGCTTGATTGGAGGTCGGGAGCGAAGCTTTTTGAGAACAACCTGATTGATTATGATGTCTACTCTAACTATGGAAACTGGATGTATCTCGCTGGTGTAGGTACTGATCCGCGAGGAAAAAGGTACTTCAATGTAGACAAGCAACTTGAAAGATATGATTCGAGGAACCTGTATATCAAAAAGTGGCAAAGTAAATCATATCCCAATACTTTCACAAAGGGAGAACTATTTTGAGAAAAAGACAGAGTTATATAATCTCTCAGAGTTGGAGGAATCTATTTTTTTTAAATTTCAGGATCGATAAAGAGCTTCTTAGTGAACTTCTCCCGAGCTATCTCGAGCCAGACCTGTTTAATGGAGAGAGCTATACCAGCGTAGTTCCATTTCAGATGACAAATATACGTTTCCCAATAACCCCAGTTTTGCCTTTTAGTAATCTGACGGAGCTCAACCTAAGAACTTACGTCAAATACAACGATATCCCCGGCATCTACTTTTTCACCCTCGACTCTAATCATATGTTGGGGAATTGGATAGCAAGGAACTTTTTTGACCTTCCCTACCGCTTTTCTAAAATTGACTCCTCATACGAGAAGAAAACCTATAGCTACAGTTCTGACCTTTTTGAGCTTCAAGCAACTGTGGGAGAAGAACTTAAAAAAAATGAATTAGAAAATTTTCTCGTTGAGAGATACTCCCTTTTCACTGACGATGGCAAATCAATATATCAGGGGAAAGTCTTTCACAAACCATGGAGTCTTAGTAAGGTGGATGATATTAGATTTGTCGAAAAGCTCAACTCTAAGTATCGACTCAATAATGTAAAGTTCGAATCGTGCTTCTTTTCCAAAGAGCTGGATGTTTACTTTAAACCTTTCAAAAGAGTCGGCACATTATGAATAGAGTCTTTGGGTTCAAAAGAGACCTGCATTTAATATGGTGGAGTTATTGCTTTACAGCTAAATAGTGTTATTAGAAAGAAGTTTCAAATACTTTAACATATTAATTATCATTAAAAATCCTTGAGAAGAACTTAGGAGCTAAATCGTTTCCATTTTGTATTCTATTTTTGATTACATTATCTAGGTAAAGTTCAATTTCTTCATCACTAAGCTTTTGGCCATCTCCAGTTCTATCTGGACTAAAACGAATATTAACTTCCTTTTTATCTTTAAGATCCATTCCTGTTTCTTCTGGTAACTTCATTTTCTCTGAGCTTCCACTACCAACAACTGAAAAATCTTTATACTTATTGGTGATTGTTACATTCTTGTACTTTTTGTCACCTGGAGTAGATTCTTTTTCTATGATTTTGTATTCAATAATATCTACTCCCCAAGAACTCTTATATTTCAACTGAAAATCTTTTCTCTTTTCATTTCTTACTTTAATATCTTTATAGATTCTTGCAAGCTCTTTATGGCCACTCTTCTTTTCATTAAAAATATCTACAATTTTATCTGTGGATAAGAGTTGACCCGCCATTCCAGGAGGTAAGTGCGCACCAACTATATCATTTGAAATAAGGTCTATCTTTTTTAGTTGTTCTTTTTTTGGAAGCTCTAGAAATTCCTCATATGAAGGAAGCTCTACAGTTTTCTGAAAATTTGTGCCAGCTCTTTTCTTTAAATAGTTTGGATAATCCTCATGACTTGTTACATTCCCATATGAATATATCTCAGCTGCAGCATCCTTTAGAGTATTTTTTAATTCAGTCATAGATTTTGAAACTTTGTTTTCTAATTATTTGCCAGAAAGATTGTAAGGTTCTTTAGAATAATGATCATTAAAGAAAGAATCCATATTTTTCAAATCCTCTATAACGAAATCAGCTGTAAAAAAATCTTCGAATCTTGAATCCCTACCAATTAAATCAGTTTTTTTTATTATAAATCATTTTAGAAGTCATATCTGAGATATACTCCTTTATAACTGGATCTGAAAGATCTTCAACTGCATTATGTGCAAGAGATAAATTTTGTAGTTTTAAAATTTTTTTACCACTGTCTACTATATCATCTCCTAGAAGTCCTAAGACATCACCAGTCAACCCCACACCTGCTTCAATATCAGAAACATAAATAGTCATCGATTTCTCAGAAAACTTATCATCTAAACCATTATGCATATTACCTAAAGTTGCTGGTAGTTCTCCACTATTAACATCATCAATTAATAATTCAGTATACACATCAGCATACATTTTACCATATTCGTGACAATTCATTTTCAATTTGACCAGGTCTACCTTTTTACAGTTTTTTCTGGCTTCAGCTTGAGCTAGCTCATAAGGACTTTTCTTTCCAGCTCCAGGAGAATTGAAATAATATTTTTTTATTTTATCTGTTAGTGTTTTTTTATTGTTATCATCTTTAAGGTAGTTTCTTATATGCTTTAAATTTTCACCATCTGAAATCTTTGAGTATTTTCCATTGTCAGATACAAGATATTTATCCATCGTAGTATTTTCAACAGCACATTTTGCTTGAACACTTAATTCTTTAGTTTCAGAACTATCAAAGATTAAATTACAAGGCGTTAAGATTGCTTCATTTGGTATCTCACATGTATTAATGATTTCCATGGAAAACCTAGATACAAAGGCCTCTTCTGGTAATTTTTTTAATCTAAGATAATAATCTCCATCTGCAAGTAGATCATGCAACGTTTTAGGTTTTTTACGTTTTGGAACCCATTCATTTTTATCTATAAGAAGTTTTTTGACTAATGGCCTTAATTCTCTTTTCTCTTCATCAGGTAGACTACAATCTAAATTATTACGCTTAACTTTTTTACCTGTTCTTTTAGATAGAATTTTTGGAAAATGATCAATAATAGATGGCTCAAGCACTTTCGTAACGACACTACCAATATCACCACCAATACTTGGAGAAGGCATCCTCATATTTATCTTATAACAGGATCTATTATACTTACTAGGAACACCAAGTGCATTCCAATCTATTTGATCATCCAGTAGGTCTTTTGATAAATCATCTAAATTAGAATCAAAAAAATCAGAATATTTTTCTCTAGTTTTGTTCAATTTTTTAACATGTTCGACTTTTTCATCATTACTAGCTTTAAGCTCGGCCAATAAACCTTCAACCTGAGGATAAACATCTTCTTTTTTATTGAAATCAAAATTCTCATCAAAATGTTTAAGAGTTTTATAGGTCTTTTGTATTTGTGGTCTTATCTTATCGGCAATTTTAACTATTTTACCGTTGATACCTTGCTTACCAGTAGATTCTTTTCGAACCTTTTCATATAATTCGTCATCAAGAAAAACTTTACCTTCATCTTCAACTAGATCAATAATCGAGCTAGAAGTTTCACTAGCATTTTGAAAATTTCCTTCAACTTTTTTAAAACTCGAATTAAAAGTTGTATGCCAAATTCTTTTCACAATATCTTCAAACACAGGATGCTGATACGTAGGTATCATTTTTCCATTCAATAATATTTTTTCTGTCAAATTATCATAAAGACATCCAATATCATCGCGATTACTATTTTTATATTTTTTATTTTTTATTTTTTAAAAACTTATAAAGTTTATACAACTTATCCATTCGTAATTTACAGTTTTTATTAAATAATGAATTTGCACTTAAATTATCTATATCTTCCGGGCTTGATTCTGCACACGGAGTTTTAAAATCATTAGTGGAAAACATACCCACAATATCGTTTGTCTTACATTTTTTATATTTTGGAGCATCAAATTTAATAAAAGTTCGTTTCTTGCTTGGAATTAAACAAACGCAAAGTCCCTCTTTATGTGAACTTGATTCAATCAGCTCATTTGCCTCTGTAAGAATCTCTATTTGATTTTCATAGGTAGTTTGAATATTCGCAGTGGACTGGTAACTCGCAAATCTATCAAAACAAGATTTTCTATCCTGACCCAATACTGACAAACTATGAATTGTAACGATAATAGATAGTATGATTTTATCATTATTTATTATCGGCTAAAACCGAGTAAATGGTTAAGGTAATCTTTCTTCTAAATATATATAAAAACAAAATTCCATGATTTTAGATAATTAGCTCTCTTAATATTATTGATATTTTAAATACAAAACTCTTCAATGATGCATAGATAAACGAATCAAAACCTTAACTCAACTTAAGCTCAAAAAGCTCGATACTAATTAACTACTACTATTTCAGTTCTGGTGGAGGTGTCGCATAAATTGTAACACTCCATTATCATTGAGTTTTCAACCGACAGTGTAGCCAAAATAGCCACAAAGGTTCGAATCGCTCTTAACATTGTAGCGACCTAAACGTGTAGTACAAATGAGCATGTTTAGTATATTGCTATTCGGTTTAGTAGTCTAGATGATTAGAACTATCACCAATACTATTTTTTAAAAGTTTCTACAGTACTAACGGGGCCATCTCTTCCAATATAATCGTAAGTATGTCCACCTAATAGGACTGCCATATTCTTTATTAGGACAGGTTGAACAAACCCCTTTCTTTCACTTAAAAACCGACCTGTGTGAACCCATACTTTTTTATTTTCATCAAATTTGAAAATATGATTAACGTACCCATAACCAGTTTTTGTCAGCTTCATCTCACCAAACATGAATACATCTCCACCTAAGTTCATTATTGCTGGGGCAAAGTTTCCAAAAGGAAGACTTGGCATTTTTGTCCAACTTGTTTCACTTTTTGGATTAATTGACCAAACTTCATCCAGCATATCAAAATGACGACTTCCTTCACTAATTCCACCGGCGATTATAATTTTGCCGTCTCTTGTTGTTGCAGTAAAGGCCCTCCTCGGCTTATTTGGCATCATAAATGGTGCATAACTTGATGTCTCATTTTTCATATCAAAAACAACGACACTTTTATGAAATACTCCATCTTTATCACCATCAAACTTAGGTGTCGCATTCCAGCCTCCGATTAAATAAGCTTTGTCTTGCATTATCGCAATTGCATTACTTGAGCGGGGTTCTGGAAGATCACCAATCACTTCCCATTTGTTTTTAGCAATATCATATCTTTCAATTAAACTATGCGACTTCCACTTTGGTGTGTGAGCCTCTGAGTAAGCAAAGCCACCAAAAGCGTAAAGAAATCCATGATTATGTGCCAACGTCACTCCATGAACAGCATTGATCTTATCAGCAAGCTTTGTCCATTTGTTTGTCTTTAAATCATAACGATATACTTCTTTACTAAAAGACTCTGGAGGATAAGTGTGTTCAAACCCCATATGTCCACCTACAACATAAATAGAACTTCCAACTGTGATCGCTCCGAAAGAAGATCTTTTCTCTCCCCCTATTTCTGCTCGAATACCTTGTTTATAATCGATATTTCCACTAATCCTAGGATCCCAAATATTAACAATTGACTCATGTAAAATAGATGGAATTGCTGTACTTCCTGGGCCTATATCAAGGGTATAGAATTTAAAATCACCTGAACGATTTGAAGAAAACATTAATTTTCCATCACCTAGATACCTAGGAGAATAGTCCTTATAATGACCTGCTGTAAGTTGAAGGAGTTTTTTTGTATCAATATCGAACTCAGTTATTCCCCACTTATCATTTCCTTTAGAAACGACAAACGCAATTTTACTATCTTCCAAATTAAAGCAAGGAGCCTTCCCCTCAACCTTCTTCCCATTCATGTCTGTAAGCTCAATGACTTTTTTCGCTTGTTCGTCATACATTGCAATCGTTTGAATGTTCTTTTCATTGGATTTCTGACTTAAATGAAAAACGACCTTAAACCCGCCCGATGAAACATACGGGTAATATGCAGGCAATTGTGTTTTAATAATTTTTGCCCGAGTCTTAGTATCCTTCTTCCATTTTTTATAATCTAAGATGTGAATCTGATTATTACCATTAACAGGAGCTGTATAAACTAGGTATTTTCCACTCCCTGAAAAACTTGGTTGGATTGACAGCCCGTTTGGGGCAACGATCTGTGTGATTTTTTTAGTTTTTATTTCATATGTAAAAATACCCCAATCTTTACCATCAAGAGACCCTGAAAAGGCAATGATTTTACCGTCAGCAGAAATCGTTGGATAAATCACATTATATTTACCAATATCAAGAATTGTCTCTTTTTTTAATTCAGTGTTGAAGACTGCCAGCTGAGCTCCAACTGATGATTCTTTTAAGAAAACAACTCTGTTTGCAGCAAACAAGTTAAATGAAAACAAAACGAGGTTAAACAAAACACAAAGACGTAACACTGAAAACTCCTACTTTTATTATTTTTATCTTTAATCATCAAAGAAATACTACAATTCAACTCTTAAAGCATATAACTTCCATAAATCATAAAAATCAAATGCATTGTATACATCCAACAAGACTGTCCATTAGTAAATTTCACACTAACTTCTTTTCCCTCAAGATGAGTTGTAAACTTTGGATTAATAAAATGATTGTTTTGAAAGCTATCGTATTCTACTTTAACTGAGTACTCTGTTCCATTGATGTCTATTATGTACGCAGGCACAGTACGATCAATAGAGACAAGCTTAAC
>CAXGOD010000089.1:0-7733 GCA_964011245.1 uncultured Bacteriovoracaceae bacterium
CTATCCGTACAAGATTAGTGATTCTTGGAAGGGTGTTACATATGTTCAGTTATACGATAAGAGCAGTAAGAAATACGGATACCTTGGAAAATCTTATTACAATGATTGGTTTGGGGGGTATCCATATAAGTTCTCTTTAGATAACCAAAATGTTGGTTTAAAAGTTAAAAGAGAAGTCCTCAATGTCTGCGCGGGCTATGATCAATCAACAGATCCACTAGCTAAAGATGAAGCTGGAGTTCCAAACGGTTTCTAAGTTAAAAGGGCCTGGAAGTCTGTCATTGATAGCTTTCCGTTAAAGAAGCTATCTTCTTCTTCGGCCATAAGATCTTTAAACAATTCTCGTTTTGCATCTTGTAGAACGAGAACCTTTTCTTCAACAGAATCTTTAATAATAGGGCGATAAACTGTAAGTTTGTTTTCTTGCCCAATACGATACGCTCTATCAATCGCTTGATTTTCAACAGCAGGATTCCACCAAGGATCCATTAAAAAGATATAACTAGCAGCAGTTAAGTTTAGACCAACACCACCGGCTTTAAGACTAATAAGGAATACTTGGGCGTCACCTTCTTGAAAACGATCAACTTCAGCTGCACGTTTTTTTAGAGTTTGAGAGCCATCAATTCTGGCGTAGTTCCAATTCCTTTCTCTTACTTTGTTCTGGATAATATCCAGGTAAGTTGTAAATTGAGAGAAGACTAAAACCTTATGACCTTCGTCTAGAAGTTGCTCAAGATTTTCCATAAGAAATTCTATTTTCGTACTTCTTAGGAAGTTTTGATTTTGCCATAAACAAAGTTGGCGAAGTTGTAAGAGACTTTTAAGAATCTCACTATATTTACGCCCTTGCTGAATGGTAGTCATTTTCTGGCGAATATTTGCTAATGTTGTGAGGTAATGTTCTTTTTCTTCTGATTCGAAGTTTAGATAAACAACATTTTCTACTTTTTCTGGTAGTTCAGTTAAAACTTCATCTTTCGTTCTTCTTAGAATGAATGGTCTAACCGTTTGACGGGCAAGGAGACGACTTTTCTTGCTCGAAGTAGTTCTAAAGAAGCTAAGTTCTCCCCAAATCCCTGGAATACTTAGATCCATAATATTATAAAACTCAGAAAGATCATTTTCTACAGGAGTACCTGTTAAACAAATTCTAAATTTTGAATGTAAATTTCTAGCGGCACTTGCTCCTTGGGAGCGAATATTCTTAAGATGTTGAACTTCATCCATAATAAGAATATCGAAATTAATTTCATTAAATGTCGTATAAGACTCTTTTTTCATAACCCCATAACTTGTTAGGATTATTTTTGCGTCCCTTGGGTCTTTTCTATCATTCCCGTAGTAAACATGAACATCAAGATCTGAGAACTTTTGAATCTCATTTTGCCAGTTAATTAAAATAGAAACAGGACAAACAATTAAGACCTTATCTACTTGAGAGATAATAGATTGTAAAAACATAATTGTTTGAAGCGTCTTACCAAGACCCATATCATCGGCAAGACAAGCCCCAAAGCGGTTTTCAAATAAAAATCTAAGCCAATTATATCCAGTTACCTGGTAGTTCCTTGCAATTTCTTTATAGCGATCTGGAAGATCATATTCAGGCATTTCCTTAAGATCTAGAAGGTTCTGGCATAGAACTTCTTCTTCCTCTGTTAGAGCGCCTTTAATTCCATGTTTTTTAAGTTCAAATAACTCAAAGATTCTTGAGCGGTTAAAATTTAGTGAAAACTTCTTTACTTTATTCTCGCTCATTTCAGCATTATCACTTTCGTGATTAGTATACTTTTTCATGAACTTAAGTAGGTTCTTCTCTTCTGTGTCTAGGATAACAAGACCTGCACTTGTTAGAAGAAAGTTCTCTCCAAGATCAGCATTCTTAATTACTTGAAGATCATGATCATCAACAACAAGACTTAGTTCAAACCAATCCATATTTGACTTACGACGCTCAAACCTAATGTTTGAACTCCAAGTCTTAACCTCTACTTCATTATAAAAGATAGGGATGTTAAGAGTACTTACTCTTTTATGAAAGTCTGCAACTCCATTAAAAAGTTGATTTTTAGGTATCTGGTAATAAACTTTATGCTCATCTCTTTTATTAAAAGAAAAACGTGATGCATTTTCTCCAAAGCATTCGAAAATGGCCAAAAAGATAGCAATAAAGTCTTTTTGAGCAATATAGTAAACAGTATCTTTTTGTGTTGAGAAGAATGGAATCTCTTCTGTATTTAAAATATAGTCAATCCATTCTGTAATAGCTTGTTTTTTATTCGAAGAGTGTAAGTACTTCTTATACTCTTGAGTGTTATAATTTAATGACTCAATAAAGTATTTAATAAATTCGTGAGCATCAGATTTTGTTCTGAATGAATCTAGGAAACCACCTTCATTAATCATGATGTTATATACAGGTGGAGGAGTTAAAACTCTCTCTTCTTTATCAAATAGTTCTAAATTTAATTCTAAAAAGCTTTTTCTCTCTGAAGTGATTATAGAAAAACGATAAAAAACTTCTTCTGCTTTGAGATTACTAAAGTCAGTTCCACTTACTGCAATGACAAGGTTTTCATCATGAACTAAAGGATAAAACCATCTTATGTATTCATTAATAGAGTGAAGAAAGCCTTCTCTTTGAATTTTTTTGACAACTTCTTTAATTGTATTAGGAATATTAAAGGCCTCACCAGTTTCCCAATCAAATAAGTATAGGTATTCGAATAAAGAAATTTTCTTTTTTTCGACACCTTCACTATTTATATAAGAAAAAGTAGGGAGATATTTTTCTTCAATATTTGGATAGTTTCTATATTCTTCAAAACTTTCTGCTTTAACAAAGTTCATTTTTATTTGTCCCTCAAAACTTTTTGAAAGAGGGAAGTTAATAACTTTTCTGTTAGTTAATAAGTATTGAACTGATGAGTAAGTACTATTTGTTTTTGCATTTGAAAGCTTATTAGCTCCTGGAATGATACGACCGTAGTTATGTGCATGAACACCTTGTCCATGCATTGTGAGCTCTGGTCTTAAGGCAGTGTCATCACCATCTTTAAGTTCATCTTTTAATCTTTGATTAAGCTGAAACTTTAAAAATAAAGCCGCACTATGTGGACAGTGATCTTCTGCTGTCCATGATTGACATGTACAATTTGAAGTTACATATCCATCAGGGTTTTCTTCATTCTTTTTAAAAACAGATTTTGTCTCTCTTGTTTCACCATCATTTACAATACCAGTGATGATAAAATACCTTTCCAAACTACCTTTTTGGAAAGAGATACTAATGCGTGAAGTATCGAGTAATTTTTTAGCATGGAGAATATTTCTAGGCGAGAAAAACGACTCTGCGCTAGCAATTATTTCCTGAGGAACTATAGTCAAACCACTCATATTTTCAACTTCCTTTCATCTTCGAGCACGAAAGCTGATTATACGCTAGTTCCCCCTTAAATACTAGGCGAACTGTGGTGTGATATGCATAAAAAAGGCCCCAAAAATGGGGCCTAAAGTACTATAGTAATTTACTTATTTAACTCTAGTTATCAATATAAGCCTTAAGCAGCTTAGCACGACTTGGATGTCTTAGTTTTCTAAGGGCCTTAGCTTCGATTTGTCTAATACGCTCTCTTGTTACAAAGAAATCCTGACCAACTTCTTCAAGTGTGTGGTCTGATTTTTCACCAATACCAAAACGCATTCTAAGAACTTTCTCTTCTCTTGGTGTAAGAGTCGATAAAACAGATCTTGTTTGCTCAGATAGTGTAATACTTGTTACAGCATCTGCTGGAGTGATGATTTTTTTATCTTCAATAAAGTCACCTAAGCTTGAATCTTCTTCCTCACCAATTGGTGTTTCTAAAGAGATAGGCTCTTTTGAGATTTTAAATACTTTCTTAACTTTATCAACACTCATTTCCATTCTTTCTGCAATCTCCTCAGGAGTTGGCTCACGTCCTAACTCTTGAACTAATTGACGAGAAGTCCTAGCAAGTTTGTTGATTGTTTCAATCATATGAACAGGGATACGGATAGTTCTACCTTGGTCAGCAATTGCTCTTGTAATTGCTTGTCTAATCCACCAAGTTGCATAAGTTGAGAATTTATAACCACGACGGTACTCAAACTTATCAACAGCTTTCATAAGACCAATATTTCCTTCCTGAATTAGATCAAGAAATTGTAATCCTCTGTTTGTGTATTTTTTAGAGATAGAAACGACTAGCCTAAGATTGGCTTCAACTAATTGAGCTTTCGCTAAATCGGCTTTTTCCTCACCCTTAGTGATAATATTGAAAACCTTTTCAATATCTTCATAGGCCATACCAGCATCAATAGAAAGTCTTCTTAGCTTTCTAAGAACGTCTTCTTGATTTCTGATCATTTGCTCTATTTTTGCATCACTTGTATAAAGGTGACGTGCTAGCTTTCTCTTGTAAGCATCATCTTCTAATACTCTGTCGTAAAGCTCTCTATAGGCAGTGTCAGTCTCAACTTCTAAGAAAGTGTAGATTCTGTCTTGTTGTCCATATAGTTCTCTAAACTGTAGGTAATAACCTTTTACTGGGTCTGTGAAGCTGTTAATGATCTTTCTGTTAAAAGTCAGATCAACAAGTTCTTCCTCTACAGTTCCCATGATTTTACTTTCTGATTTTGTAAGCTTTCTAAGGGTTCCGTCTTCATTAACGATCTCAGAAATTAATACATTTACGTCATCACATACTTGTAAAATACGAGCTTTGTATTTTTCGATATCCTTCTCAGTCGACTCATCATCTAGACCACGTACTAGGTCTTTAACGTATTCGTTTTGAGCTTCTGCTTGAAGAACTTTTTCTTTGTATTTTGTGATTTCTTCTAATGCGTGCTTTGAATGCAGACACGAAAGTACAATCTCTTTTTCCCCTTCCTCAATTTCTTTTGCGATTTTAACTTCGCCTTCTCTCGTTAGAAGCGCGACAGATCCCATTTTTTTAAGGTAAAGTTTTACAGGGTCAGAAGAAGATGTTTTTAGCTCTTTCGTTTCACTTTGTGCTAAGGCCTGATCGATTGATTCAATTTCGGAAAGTTCACTTTCCTCTTCATCGGCAGTAACCTTATTAATGGCGATACTCATTTCTTCTAGCTTCACAAGAATCATGTCAACGTCGTTATACTCAACAATACTTGCTGGTATACCGTCATTGATCTCTTCAGGTGTTAAGAAGCCTTGGCCTTTTCCTTTAAGAATTAACTTAGAAAATTCCTTTGAATTAAAAAATGCTGATACTACTGACATTAAGCCACTCCAATTAGTTAGTTAGCTATGATTTATTTTTTCTTCTTTAAATCTAAAATCTCTATGCCCACTTGTTGAATCTCCCCAAGTAACTGAATGGATTCTTCATCAGTGACTGCATTTTTTTGTTTGGCAATTAAAACTTCTTTGTGTTTTATTAACTGCTCATTTTGTAATCTTGTCTTAAAATCTTTTAGCATTTTTTCGACAACTGTTGGATTAAGCTTCAACTTATTGCTGTTGAATAATCCAGATGCGATTACATTTTTTATTTCAGCGTCCATTGGTTCTTCAAGTTTAGATCTAATGAAACTTTCGTAGTCTGAATCATCGATCTCTAAATAAATTTTTTTCAACCATTGAACTAATTGTTGTACCTCAGAATGACCTATAAAATCAAGCATTTCAGTGATTTGATTGCTCTCAAGGCACTCCGGATGGGTGATTAGTTCTTCCACTAATTTTTTCTCCATCTTTGTCGGTGCGTTACTTGTTGTTGGAAGCTCTTGGACAAAGGCAGCATTTTCATATCCAGCTATATTCTCCATCATGTCAGGTGGTGGTCCATCATACTCTGCGTAATGTGGTTCCTGTGGCATTGGTGGTTGTTCATATGTTTGAACTGCTGCGGGCTTTGGCTTAGGCGCTGGTTTTTTATAACGCGATTTTTGTTGTGATTGCTCATCCAGAAATTGATTGTACGCCTGAATAATATCATCTTCACTTGATCTTAGACCTAATGATTTCGAAGACTTAATTGCATATTCTTTGGCAATTAAAGAAGCTCCTAGTGGTGATAGTAACTCAAAAATACTTTTTAGCACTTCAAGTTTTCTGTCTGTTGCTTGCGGCACTGGATCAGGAATAAGTACACCAATTTTAAAGTCTACAAATGTAGGAGCATCATTGATGCGCTTGTCTAATTCTAATCTTCCATACTCATTTAGAAAGTCATCTGGATCTTTTACAGGAGCGAAGCTTACATATTTTGCTAAGATTCCTTTATCCATCAAGATTTTATTTGTTCGCTCCATTCCAGACATACCTGCGTCATCCGAATCCATGGCCAAATAAATATTTTTCGTCATATTTGTCAGTAGGCGAGCAGAGTTCTCACTAAAGGCCACACCCATTGTTCCAACTGAGTTGTTAAATCCAAATTGATGTAAAACGACTACGTCCATATTGCCTTCCACTACGATGACAGCATCCTTCTGCCTAATGTTATTTTTTGCAATATTGAAACCATAAAGTATGTTTCCTTTGTCAAAGATGAAAGACTCGCCGGAATTCAAGTATTTAGGCTTTTGATCCTCTCTGACAGCACGGCTAGAGAAACCTCTAACATTGCCAGAGTGGTCCCAAATAGGGAATACAACACGATCTCGAAAGAAGTCATATTGACCCGGTCCCTTGTAGCTATCGCGAATAATTCCAATTTCCTTGGCAATCTTGATAGCAAAATCTTTGTCTTTTGGATTCTTAATTGAATTTAAATAAGAGTTAAATGAATTGTTACCTGGAGCATAGCCGAGTCCAAAGTTATCAACAGATTCTTCGTTCAAATTTCTTTTAACAAGAAAGTTTTTGAAGTTCTCTGGACGACTGTCTTTAGCAACTTTTTTATATAGCTTATAAGCACTGCTTAGAACCCTAAGGCCCATATCATATTTTGGATTTGCTTGTTTCTTTTGAAGTTCATCAACCTGAAGACCTAAGTTTCCAGCAATATCTTTAACGGCTTCGATGAAGTCTAAGTTTTTATAATCGGTAACAAACTTTATAGCATCCCCTGCGGCACCACAGGCAAAACATTTGTAGACACCTTTGCTGTCACTGATTTTTAAGGAAGGTTTTGTATCCGAATGAAATGGGCAAACGGCCTCATAGCTTCCACCACGCTTAGTAATTGGGTAATAGAAGTTAATCACACTCGAAATCGGAGTGTCCTTTATTTGATTTTTAACTTCTTCAATACTGGCCATTAACCTGTGCTTTGTGTTGTATGATTTACTTTATGTTTTTTAGAACAAGAGCTTTTATTTTAGTACCTTTTTCCATAAAAATCTTCTCAAACTTTGTTACAAAGCTCGCTAAAAAGTGCTCTGGATGCTCATCGCGTAAGTCCCAAGTCTGCATAACTACTTCAAATCGTGTCTCGTCTTTAATGACATCAAGCATCCATTGGTAGTAACCATCATGGTCTGTTTTGATTAAGAATAATCCATCTGCCTTTAGGGCCTTGTGTGCCTCATCTAAAAATCGTTTTTGGAATAGACGTTTTTTATGATGACGTGTCTTTGGCCATGGATCTGGGAAAAAATAGAAAATTCTGTTTAACTCATTTTCTCCAAACATACCTGTTCATTTTGATAATTTTGTTGTTCCTCTAAACACGTTATTTCAAATCTCGCAAAACTTACAACAGCTTTCGCATAATGTAAAACGT
>CAXGOD010000090.1:0-7716 GCA_964011245.1 uncultured Bacteriovoracaceae bacterium
TAACAGCAGGTAAAGGTATAGATATTTTAGATGAGTTTAATAAAGAGGGACGCTTAGGGAAAATTTCAAGGGACAAATATCATACAATGTTTGATGAGATGATTGATTATGCAAAAAAAACTAATTTTTCCTCTACGAGTGATTATACAAAAAAAATGAAAAAAAAGATTGAATCAAAACGAGCAAAATTATTAAAACAATATTCAAAGGACAAAAATACTATTAGATCTTTAGATTATTTTCATAATAATATGTTTGGTTTTTTTGAAGATGCCATCGAAATAGATGATCTACAAAAGTTTGTTGGGAACAATTGTTCTGGTGGTGACTTTTGTAATAAATATAAGTTATGGGACAATGCTAGTGCTATTTTTGATAAAATGGAAAAAATAGAAAATTTAACTCAAGAGCAATGTCCAAGAATTGTCCTTAGATTTGATAATGAAGGTAAACAAATTCAAAGCTCTTACACTTGCGAAAAGGAAATGATGAGTATTGACCTTAAAAACTTTAATAATCTTAAGCAGGACTCAAAAAAAATAATCGATAGTTTAAAATAGGAATAAAATGTAATAATTTCATACCTTTTGTATCTCAAATATATAAAATGACATCGTCTTGACATATATCAATGTATCTTCATAAATTGGTGATATATTTGGCCCATGAAAACACTAAAACAAGACATTAATTTAGACTTAGATTTTACAACAAGAAACGAAAACTTGGTTCATCCAGTTATTAGGATACTAAGAGCAATTACAGTTGCTCTTATGATATGCGGGTATTTTCTAGTTATGCTTCCTTTTTATCCACTTCTAAAAATGAAACCGGTATGGACAAAGAAACATATTTTAGGACCTATACTATCAAAGTTTTGTTTAATGCTCTTAAGAGTTATTGGTTACAAAGTGACTACCACTGGAGACTTCAATGTCAAAGATGGAACAGTTGTTGTTGCTAACCATTTAGGATACATCGATATGATGGTTCTTTGGGGAGTAGCAAAGGGATGTTTTATTAGTACTGTTGAGGTTCAACAAACGCCGATGTTTGGACAAATTGCTGAACTTGCTGGATGTATCTTTATTGAAAGAAGAAATAGAGAAAATCTTGCTCAAGAAGTTGCAAAGGTTAAGTCTCAACTTGAGCAAGGTTTAAATGTGATCTTTTTTCCTGAAGGGAAGTGTACTGATGGAAGTGAGCTTTTAAGATTTAGAAGACCTTTCTTTGCACCAGCAACGGAGAGAAGAGCAGATATTTTAACTGTTACTATGAACTTTCACTCAGTAAATGGAAGACCTGTTACTCGACATAATAGACATTCAGTTTTGTGGTACAGACAAAAGAAAGTTTTATTTCATCTTTGGGATATGATGGCCCTTAAAAGTATTGAAGTGGATGCAAAAGGTGCAATTTTAAAAGCTTCTGATTATCTTGCAAATACTGAAGTGCATGTTGCTGAACAGGCACACACTTTAGTTCACGAAAGGTTTGATTTTATTAACTAGACTCAATCTTTGAACAATAATCATTAAAGTCTTTCAAAGCCTTTAAAATGCTATTTGGCTCAGTACTATTCTTGGCCATTTTTTTGTATTCTGTTAGAGTATTGCTTTTTGCTAGTTCCCAGTGCTCCGATCCTGGTCTGAGGCCTTTTGTTACAAGTTCACGCATAAGACTAATAGGGGATGGTCCAAAAATATGGCTACAGCCTTGACCGGCTAAAAGAATATTCTTTAAGGCTTCTAGTTTTAGAGGATCTTTTTCATTAAGGATAAGCCCACATTCAAACTTATTCTCAGAAGTCTCCTCAAGGTGGCTACAGGCGGTAAGTGGAGTTTCTCCAAGGTATAGGGCAAGGGGACAGGGAGTTCGTTTACAACACCAGCCACAGCTATTACAAGGAAAGTCTTTAAAGTTATGATTCATAATATAAGTATATGTGAAAGAAGCTTATATGGACAAGAATAATTCTCTTAGGTATAAGGGGCCATGGAAGATACAATTAGCAATATATTAGAAAAGATAAAGTTTAAGAAAAAAGACATGTTTGAGAAGCTTTTACTCAAGATTTTAGCTGTCGCTCATGAGGATACAAAAACAACTTATTCAACTCATGATAATATCGTGTTTAGAACTAGTGTTCTTTTTGCAGGTTTTTCACCGTTTCATAATGAATTAGGTAAAAACAAAAAATATGAAGCAGGAGTTCATGCTCTAAGAGTTATTTGCGATGAATTATTAGTAGAAGTAGAAGACTCTGAGTTATTTATACTTTTTCATATTAGAGAGCTCGGTAAGTTTAGAAAAAAAGAATCAGATCTTTTAAAAGAATTAAAAAGCATATGGGGGCAATACTCTGCTTATAAGATAGAGGATTGTGACTTCTCATATGCTTTAAAGAATCTAATGCGTTTAAAGTTTATTGAATACCGTAAAGGTAACCTGCACTTAAATAAAAATATAATTGTTCGCTATAGAAACGAAAGGTTCTAAATGCCTTTCTTATAGTTAAAAAGAACCTTAAGTCCTTTATCCCTTTTTCTTTTTGTAGGAGTGATCTCTTCTTCTTCTTTCGATTTCTTGCCAACAGTTTGAAGTCTAAGCTTTTCTTCATTTCTTTCTTGAGCAACACTTACCTTTAAAGTTCTCCCATCCATTTCTTTCCCATTAAAGTGATTGATCGCTTTTAGAGCTGCACTTTTATTTGGCATTTGAACAAATGCGATACCTTTAGGTTTTTGAGTTTTGCTATCTAGAACAAGACGGACATATGCAACTTTACCGAATTCAGAAAACATTTCTTTGATTTCTTTTTCATCTTTTTGATATTTAAGGTTTCCAACATAGATTGTTGTAACTGAAAGGTCTTTTTGAAAGTATCCAACCTTACGTTCGATCACCATTTTGGGTGCTGTTTTAGTGCTTGTCCTCTTTTGAGTACCATAATGCTTCATTTTATATTCCTTTGTTTGATGGTGGAAACTAGCACTATAAATTGATAATGACTAGTAGCAAAATAAACAATATAAGATTTATTTAGATACTAACTCACCGTTTTTACGTGAAATAATTGTCTAACCTTGACGCAAAGTTAAGTGATACCATCTTACTTGAATGAATGTTGAAAAAAAATTTGTCCGAAATTACTTAAGCAAACAGAAATATCAAAGTGGAAAACTAGCGGCTTTTTTCATTTTAACACTTTGTTTAGTAGCCAGTTTATTTTACTGGGATACCAGTAACTCAATCTCTGGTCTACTGAGTGCGAATAAGGAACTTACTTTTAACTCTGGAGAGTACTGGCGCTTGTTCACTACAAGTTTTATTCATGGTGATATAGAACACTTGATGTCCAACTCGCTAATGCTCTTTATTTTAACTTATTTTGTGACAGCATTTTATGGATCATATATCTCATTGGGGATTGGCTTCCTCATGGGAATAGTAATCAACTCGATTGTTATTTTACAATATGGTGAGAATACTACTTTAGTGGGGGCCTCTGGGGTTATTTATTATCTTTGGGGATTCTGGTTAGTCTTATATGTTTGTATCACAAAGCATATGAGTGTTATAAGTCGTTTAATAAGAGTCTTTGGAATATTTCTAATATTACTTGTTCCTACTACTTATAGTCCAAGCACAAGTTACCTAGCTCATTACGTAGGCTTTCTACTAGGAACATTTGTAGGAATGATTTATTACTTGTTTAAAAGAAAACATATAGCATCTTTTGAGTTCTGGGAATATAGAGTTGTACCAGACTTTGAAGAGGAAGATCGATTACTAGAAGAATCTCTTAGCTAATAGTCTATTCTTCACTTTCTTCAAGATTATGATATATGTTTACTACATCATCATCACTTTCAAGAGAGTCGATTAGTTTATCCCAAGCTTTCATAGATTCTTCATCAAGGGCCTTGTAGGAAGTTGGAATTCTTTCTAGACCCGCTTCTTCTGGATTTGTTCCAAGTTCTTGGAGTTTATTTTGAATTGTTCCAAATGCTTCCATAGGTCCGATAACTTCATATAATGCATCTTCAAGTTCAATCTCTTCTGCTCCTGCGTCGATCATTTCCAGAGTGAAGTCATCTTCAACTAGATCCCCCTCAGGAACCATAAATACTGCTTTTCTTTCAAAGATAAATTGAAGACAACCGTCTTTACCTAAAGATCCACCAGACTTATTAAAAAAGTTTCTTACGTTTGCTACTGTTCTTGTTATATTATTTGTAGATGTTTCAACAAAAACTGCTACACCATTTGGGCCATAACCTTCATAGGTAACATCTTCATAACCTGCTCCATCTCCGCCCATACCTTTTTTTATTGCACGATCTATAGCATCTTTTGGGACATTAAATTTTTTACATCTATCCAATGCGATTTTAAGTAGAAAGTTAGTTGTTGGATCACCACCACCACTTTTTACGGCAATAGCAACATCATGCAGGGCCTTAGTAAAAACTAAACTTCTAGCTTTATCAGCAGCACCTTTTTTTCCAGCAATTTTCGCAGACTTTCTACCCATCTTGTATCTTCCTCTAAATTTCAGTAATTTATGAAGTAAATTTATCAAAGAAAATAAGGACTGCCTAGTTGAAAGCATTAATTTTTATGTAATATTTTCAGATACTTATACAGAATCAAATCTCTTATGTTATCAAGTTTCCATGAAAATTATAATTTTTTTGTTATGCATTAGCTTAGAAGTCTTCGCGATTGATCAATCCACCATTGATAAAGTCCAAAAAGCTCTTGATATTCAAACTCAAAATAAATCTCATGTGGGGATTTCAGTTGGTCTTATAGATGGTAATCAAAAAGTTATTATCAACTCAGGCTATAAAGACTTAAAAAAGAAAATACTTTTAAATAACCAACATTACTTCTCTATTGGTTCAGTATCAAAAACATTTACTTCTTTATTACTTGCCTTGGCCGTAGAAAAAAAACTTATTTCTATTGATGACAAAGTGGAAGTCTTCTTACCGGAATTAGCTGGAAATAAAGCTGGTAGTATAACATTAAGACAATTATCTACACATACATCTGGAATACAAAGGTCACCAAAAAAGTTATCAGATGCAGGACCGTTATTACCGTATGAAGACTATAATCGTTCTCAACTTATTCATGAAGTTCTCAATGCAAGTTATAAAAACATTGAAGATCTGGAAGTTTATTCAAACCTAGGAATTGCCTTATTATCATATAGTCTTGAGAAAATTTTTAATCAAGATTTTGAACAGGCCATGTATGATCATGTTTTAAATCCTCTAGGTCTCCAAGATATTTATGTGACGATAAATGAAGATCAAGAAAGTATAATGTCTAAAAAGTATTTGCAGTCACTTGATGAAGTTCCTATATGGAGAAACTTAGGAATCTTTAATGGAGTAGGGAGCTTCAAAGCAACAACCTCTTTAATGTTAGATTATGTTTATGCTCAATTAAACCCTGAGAAGACTAATATTTCAGAGGCCATCAAGCGCTCACAGAAGGCCTTGCATAAGTTTTCAAAAGAATCTATAGGCTATGCTTGGTATTTATTAAAAAAGCCTGTGGGACAATTATTAAGGCATAATGGTTCTACTATTGGTTTTAGTTCGGATGTCTATATCGCACCTGAGAGAAATAAAGGGATCGTGATCCTAAGTAATACTGATACCAAAGTGGAATGTGTAAATGCCATTTTCTTTTTTAATAAAGAGTGTAAGCCAAAAGAATTACAAATTGATCCAGAAGATGTCCTATTAGATTATCAATCATTTTATCAAGTAAACGGGTTTAACTTCGGTATTACTATAACTAAAAAAGAAGATAATGTTTTAACACTTTATTTTGCAGACCAAGATTATGGTGTTCGTTTATTTAAAACTAGTAATGATAAGTATGAGTTTTTTGGTGGAATAGGAAGCGTAGCATTTCAAAGAGATGGTGCTGGGATTGTAACTTCTTTAAAATTCTCACAAAAAACGGCAAATGGAACAGTTAAATATACTGCTGATAAACTCTAAGAATTGGCCTCAACATTTGCTTCAATATTGGCCTTGAAGTCCAGGACTTCTCCGCAGTGGGAGCAAAAGTGCGCTGTTATATCATGTATAGTTTTATGACACTTTTTACAATCAATATCCTTTTTCCCTTCTTTTAATTTTCTAGAAACTATCTCTGCAGACACTAGTCCTGTAGGAACAGCAATGATTCCATAACCAATAATCATAAGCATTGATGAAAATATCTTTCCTAAAACAGTCTGAGGAACAATGTCCCCATATCCAACAGTAGTTAGTGTCACAATTGCCCAGTAAATTGACTTTGGAATACTAGTAAAACCATTTTCTTTACCTTCTACCAAATACATCACAGCACCTATAATGCTTACAATAGTCATGGTAACACCTAAGAAAACAATAATTTTATGACGGCTGGTAATAAGGGCATCTGAGAGACTATTACTAGCATTCATATAGCGGTTTAGTTTTAAGATTCTAAATATTCTAAGAATTCTAAAGGTACGAATAATGCTAAAACTTCTAAAGGTAGGGAATAGAAATGTTAGATATAAAGGTAGGATAGATAAAACATCGACGATGCCGTAGAAGCTGAACAAGTACTTACTCTTGCTCCTGACACAGTAAAGACGTAGGACAAGCTCAATACTAAATAAAATGGTAAATATCCATTCGGCAACTTCAAAGTAGAGGCCAAATCTGGAGTTTAAAGCATCCACGCTTTCAAGCATAACAACTACAATACTTGCGATAACACTAAGTATCAATGCTATATCAAAGGCCTTACCAGCTGGAGTATCAGTTTCGAATATAATATCGTAGATCTTTGATTTTAAATTATCCATATACTAATTATGGGTAAAGTTTTACAATAGCTCAATGAAAAAGTGGTATTTATACATGATTCAGACTGAGAAAGGGAAGCTCTACACTGGAATTGCAACAGATGTGGAAAGAAGGTTCTTAGAGCATCTATCTGGCATTAATGGGGCTAAGTTTTTTCGCTCAGATCCCCCAGAGAAGGTGGTTTATGTTGAGGATTGCCTAGATAGATCGGATGCATCAATTAAGGAAATTGCCACTAAAAAACTAACTAGAAAGAAAAAAGAACAATTAATTCAAGGAGCATTAAATGAGTAATAAGATTTCAGCACAACATATTCTAGTAGATCAAAAGTTTGAAGCCGAAGATATTCAAAAGAAAATTGAACAAGGGGAAGACTTTGCTAAGCTTGCAAAAGATTTTTCTAGCTGTGGCTCAGCAAGTGATGGTGGAAGTTTAGGTGAGTTTGGCAAGGGGATGATGGTCCCTGAATTCGAAAAAGCGGCATTTTCACTAGATGTTGGAGAGGTTTCGGATCCAGTTCAAACTCAGTTTGGTTTCCATATTATCAAGCGTTTATCTTAATTTTAAAGCTGTCTAAATTTTAAACAGGGTCTGAATAATCTTCATTTTTAGACCCTAAAAACGCATTATCTCATATGATAGATAGATGCAAAATCTATTTACTCTTATTCTTCTAGGACTATTTTCTGTAAACTCGCTAGCTCAGGAAGCTGTCACCTTAGAACATAAAAATGAAAAAATTAATCAAGAAGTTTATGAGGTTCTCACCGAGAACGATACTCTAACTAGTATAGAAGAACATAAAGGGTTAATCCTTAATGAGAAAGAGTCCGACTGGGATATAAT
>CAXGOD010000091.1:0-7702 GCA_964011245.1 uncultured Bacteriovoracaceae bacterium
CCTATTGCTCCGACAAAACATGCCAGCGCGAGAAAAGTGTTAAATTTTTCTTCTTTCACTGAGCTTTAACTTCACCTTATTGAATGTGACATCTTTTTTGATGTCGAATTTCACACGTAGTCTAATATTATTCATGAAATAGTTTTTATGAAAAAGGACTCTTAAATATTCTGATGTAGAATCATCAAAAAGTCTTGTTGTTGTAACTGGTATATTTCTTGTGCCGGAAACGACTGTCACTTTTAACGGGATCTTTTCTATTTCACTCAAACTAAAATCAATTCGAAACCAACCATTTTTATTTAAAACTTTTTTACCTAAAAGTACATCGAATGAGTTTTTACTAAAATTCATATCACTATAATCCATTTCAACTTCATCAATCTCTTCCCAAGAATGAAAGGTATTTATTCTTTCTTCCTCTAGTTTTGAAACCTCATAAGTAGCGCCCGGAGTACTTTGTGTTGTTACGATATCCACAAAAGTTATAGCATGGTCTTCCCAACTAGATGCACAAACAGCTAAAGGTTGTTCAATCATATTTTTAAAAAATTTTTGGTCATAAGTATTATTAGAACCTGCTAGTCTCCACCAGTTATAATTAACACTAATATCGAAAAAATCTGACGTATTCTTTTTAACTAAGAACTTGGCATAAAGATGCTCATTATCCATCATATCATATCCTCCCCAGCGCATTTTAATCTGAGATTGTTTGTTATGCTTAGAAGTTACGATTTTGTATTTGTCGGGGCCAGTTGAGTATAAAAAGCCAATTCCATTAGTTAGTGTTAGATAATTATCATGAGGGTAGTCGCTCCAGAAATTCATCTCTTTTGGAATTTTGATGATTCCCTTTTCGATTAAGGAATCAACTGTTCGAAGGAAATTAATAGAGTCGAGCTTAAAATAAAGACTTGAAAGATCTAAGGCCACTCTGTACTCGGAATTATCACTCCAAGCGTATATACCAATAGAGTTCTTACTATACATTTTCTCAAATGGAACTTGAACTAAATCAATTAGCATCATTCGATTGATATAGTCCCTTGATACTCCATGATTACAGTGAATAACATCTACATCACAATAAGTAATTTTAAACGGATCTTTAAAAGTTCTAATCCGTGTACTATACCAATCAAATTGTGCAGTTACACCCATTTTAATATTTGTAAGCTCTTGCAACAAAGCTCCATCATTTGAACCATCTGGAAATACATCTGGTAACTGCTCAAGGGTTATAAAAGTTTTTCTTGGTATCCCCCATACTAAACCTGGCGCTACAAAGCTAATATCTTCTTCTAGAAATTTCTTTGTCCATGAGTCATAGGAGTAGTCCACGTCATCTGTGTCAGTGACTTTACTAAACCCGTGAACAAAATCATATTTTCCAGAATTTAAAAGACCTTCCATTTTTTCGAACCATTTTTGATCATCAGAGTATACGTCTGCATCCGCAAATATATAATTCTTTGCTCCAAAGCAAAAATGAGCCGCAAAATTATAAAGGCATTCTTTTTGCCATAGACTTTGGCTCGCTTCACTTCCATTAATTTTTATGTGATTTATTTGTGTTGGATGCTCTTTGAATTCATTATTAAAGTTCATATCGAAGTGAAACCAAGGCAACTGTATACTTTGATTTTTGAGTTTTTCTGCTGCTTTTTCCAAGGCCCAAAATCTTCTTTTATCAGATCCCCAGCTTACAGAGATAAAGATAGTTCTATTTTTAAGATCATATGGTCGTATAGAGTTTAGATTTATTTGTTGTGAAACCTTTTTATCAAGGTCAATTATTTCATCTAAGTCTCCTTGATAAATATATGACTTTTTCCCTTCTATTATTTTTGAGTATGCAAATATTTTTATTAAAGAGCCACAGAGCCTATTTTTAGCATTAATGGAAAAATTAAATAAATGGTCGAAGTGAAAACAACCTAGTTTTGTAAAAAGATCTGATAACTCGTCATTAAGAATCAAACGGTCTTTTTGTGAGGTCTCTTTTATAACTCCTCTAATATATTCAAAATCTCCCAGTTTAATTAAATAATTCTGATCTTCTAATAATTCTTCCGTCTCATTTTTTTCAAACCAGCTAAACTCTCTGGGTAATAATTTGTGATAATATGAAATAGTTTCAGCTTGATTAATATATTCTGAAAGTTTATGTAAAGAGTTTTCGTTAATGATATTCTCTTTAATTTCATTATAAATTCTTCTCTGCTCCTTTGAGAAGTCTATACTAAAGCTAAAACTCTTCCCATCCTCTATCCAAAACAAGCATGCTAATAGTTTTTCAAGTCCCCTTTCAAGAACCTTTCTTCGATAGAGTGTTGATCTTTCCATGTTTTTAGTTAAGTTGATAGTTATCCACTCAAAATAAAAATATAGTTCATGAATCTGCTCCGCAAAGAACTTCAATGGGTAGTAAGCATAATCCTCCACTCGCAAATCAATACCATAAACATGTTTCCAGTTTTTGTGATTTCTATACTTGCTCCCTCCATGTTTTAAAAGGATTTCAAGCTCTTTGCTTGTGAAAATATCGAAGTCGCCAATAAAAGGAAAAAGTTTATTATATCTTTGAAAAAGCTGTTTTACTTTCACTGTAATATCTTTCGAGTTAGATATTATAATATAATCAATGTCACTAAGAGCTGGGATGTAGGTATCCGTAGCATAGCTTCCTTTGATATATATAGATTTGATATTGTTTATTTTTTTTAGTTTATTTGAAAAGTTCTTCTCAACTTCCGTATATATTTTTTTTAAAATGAACTCATATATTCTTAACCGACTCAATAATAGTAAAAAAGAAACAAGAAGTTCTTTCATTAAAGTACCATTCCATAACAACTTTTTCTTTCACTGTTTTCGAAAAGATATCCTCTTAGGTGAATACCACTTGACTGAGATTCAAGATTGAATTCATACAACATTAACATTTCTAGAGATTTGAATTGATATACACTACCTTTAAGATCGATATTATTAAACTTTACTTTGAGAAAGTTTTTATTCTCATTGAACTTGAAAGTTTTTAATATTTCCTGACAACCACTACTCAACTTAATATTTAATTTCTCTTTTACTGAACTAATTTGCTCAAGAGTTAAACTGTCTGCATAACTCCTGTTCCTGTTGAATGTATAAATTATTGAACCAATACCAAATACTGATATTAGCGTTACGACAAATAGTTTTAGCTTTATTTCTTTCATCAAATATAATAAATTCAAGTATATGAATAATGTTAATATTTTAGGATCAAAAATTGTTGATCACAAATTTTTTTTCCCGTTAGTTACTATATTAACATTTTTAATTTACATCCCCCTACTAAATTCTATTCCTTTTGGTGATGATTATGTTTACATTTTTAATAATGGACATGTCTTGAACGCGCCGCATCCTTTTGTATTCTGGGAATATGGAGCTGAAGAATTTAAGTCATGGCCTTTAAGCTTTAGTATTATATGGTCTCAGTATAAGATATTTGGAAACAATTTTGCTCTGTACCGAATTACGAACCTTATAATACATTGTTTAAATGCATATTTATTCTACAAGATTTCCTCACAGAAGTTTCCTAAGATTTCAAAATACTTGTATTTAATATTTATGGTTCACCCCATGGTTGTAGAAAGTATTTATTGGATCTTTCAAGTTAAGACACTGCTGGCCTTAACATTTTTATTTCTTGCAATAATACTACTACAAAAATTTAGTATAAAAAGTTCTTCTACTAGTTATTTTGGAAGTCTATTCTTTTTTTTAGCCTCTCTTCTAGCAAAAAGCACAGCAATATTGTTTCCTTTTACATTATTCTATTTCTTTAAGAATCAAAAAAAATCTAGGGTTATTTTACTTTTAATTCCTTTTTTTACTTTCTCATCTATACTCGGTATTGAAAGTTTAAAGGGTGTTTCTTCATTCAAGGGAGAAGAAGCTAAGATCCAAAACTATCACAAGGACTACTTTAAAAAGAAGAAAGATTTTGTATCTAATAATAAAGTAACTCTTACCGACAAAAGCCTTACACGAGTTAAGACTATCTACATAAAAAAGTTTGATATAGATAAATACACCAAAACGATGAAGGCCTATATTAATAGTCTTCTAAACAATGATACTTTTCTAATTAAATCTACAGTGATTGCAAGTTCACTTGCCTTTTATTTAAAGGCATTGTTTGGTCTAACTATTAATCAAATCGTTTATCAGGACCTTAACCTTTCCAGTACTTGGAGCTATTTACTACCATTATTACTAATTCTTTCTTTAATTTATTTAGTAAGGTTAGAAAAGGAATATAATAAGAATCTAATGATTGGTTTTCTTCTTTTTATTCCTATTAGTGGACTATTATATGTCCCTTATATGCAATATTCTTATGTTGCAGATCATTGGTTTTATGCCTCTCTACCTTTTTTTCTCTTAGTAATTTTACAAAAACTTAGTCTTTCATCTAATTTTTTTTTTAGTAAAGTAATTCCATTATATTTACTAGCTATTTGCTTAATACAAACTTTCACCTACACAAGTAGGTTATCTAATACCAAAAGCTATTTCTATAATGAGCTAGCAAGACATGACGGTAATTCTCAAATAATTCAAGAATACTTAATTGAACTAGAGAAAAGAGATCAAAACGACAAAAAGGCTTTTGAGCTATCTTTAGATTTATATAAACATTCAACTTCAAAGAAGGTTATAATAATTGAAAACATTATTATGCTTTCAAAAAAACTCCAAAACATTGAAGTTTATGTAAGTTTTTTACAAAAGAAGTCAGTTTTATACTTTAAAAATGGCTCAATTTTTCAAGCCAAAAATATATTGTTGGAAATTCCAAATTCTCATAGAGATAGTCGATTTATTTTCCTATCAAATCTTTATGATCATGCTAACAAAAGAGTTTACAAGGAAAGTTTACAACAATTACAGAGCATTTTACTGGAATAGTTTTTTTATCTCGAGTGCATTATTCTCTATATCTGTGCCTAATAGAACCAAATAATTTTCAGATTTAATCGCTAGGCTAAGTGCACTTAGAGTTCTACTGCAAAGGATTTTTAAATTAGTAATTTTATCTTTTAAAGATGACTCAAGAAAATATTCAATGATCATCGGTAGACCGATTCCTACGACAAGATTTGTTACTAAATACATATACATATGAAATATATTGATCTTTTTTATGATTGTTTTTTTAGAGTTGTGTCTTTTCCCTTGAATTAGAATTGTTTTTTTACCCATCTTCCCAATACGATCCCCATAGGCCGTTAAATCAATTAGAACTTTAGGACCAAACTGTTTTCTTTCAAGTCTCGATTTATACTTAGAGTCAATCCCATCAACAATATTTTTATACATTTCTCTATCCTCTAATCCAAAACGAATAGGAAAGGCCTTCAAATTTCCAGATAAATCCACCATAGGGCTATCATCAGATATAAGACCAACTTCTTCATGAGTTAAAAACCGTGTAAAAAGTGTTGTCTTTCCTCCTTTCATCGGGAGCATAAGAACCATATTTGTGTTGTTTTTAGATATCGCCATGGCATGTATTTTATGAAGACCATTTCTATCACACCACTTGCCTTGCCTTGATAGCATAATTAGATAGGTAATTTCATGAAGCCTATTAATTGTCTTTGCATAAATATCGCATTTTTCATTTTTATAATCAAAAAGTGATACTGCTTCACCATAATAATCATTATATCTTATATGACCTTGATCAAATGTCATTGAGTTTATCGATTGTTTATTTGCTACTAATTCTCTAGGTATAATATCGGTGAGCTTGTCACTAACTACTGCATTTAAGATCAGCTGTTTTTTTACAATATCTTCTTTTAGGAAGTATCTAAAATCGATTTTCAACAGATTAACTAGCTCTTCACTATCTGTATTAATTGTTATTTCAAAACCATAGAAATTGAATTTTACTTTATAATTTTTCATGTTTAAACAAAACCTTGTAGTATCCAGAGAAAAGCCCAATCGTATAAACAAAATTATATAGAATAAAGAATGCTATACTTAAATGAATGCAGTTAACTTTTTTCAGTTTAATAGTAATTAGTAATGATTTAATTGTAATAATACATAGATAAATACCTAATAATATACATGCCATTAGTGGACAACAAATAATAGTCATCGCCAAAGTTATTAATGCTATTTGAGGAACTAAAAAATACCACTTAAATGTACTCACCTCATCAAAAAATCCAATTGTTCGATATTGAGCCGAGTAATAAGTAGCTTTGGCAAGTTTGCCGAAAGAGCCTTTCCTCTCATGAAATACTAAAAGTTTGGGGGAATAGATAAGAGCTTTTCCACTTGTTTTAAGTTGCCCAAGCAATATATTCTCTTCACCTCTTATATAATTCTGAGGGAATGCAAAGCCATCATCAAAAAGAGATTTTTTCATCCAAAGATTACATAAGATTAAGTTTATCTCTGTTCCAGCTATTATACTATCCCCTGATGACTTATGTCTTTTTGCTGTAGGTCCCATCGCAATATAAGATTGCATGACTTCACCAAGAATGAGCTTAAAGTTATTAGCATTTTTTTTAGTTTGATCTGGACCACCAAAAACATCTACATCTTGATAAGATGAAGTAATTTTATAAGCTACTTGAAAATAGTCCTGGGGTAATTCTATATCGTCATCAATAAAGCATAGGTATTCTCCAGTCGACTTACCAATAATCTCATTTCTTGCATCACCAACTTTTAATCCTGTTGGGTGTTGGAAATAAGTAAAGCATGGGTGTTTCCCATTAACTTCTTTGTAATAACGCTTTGTTTCCTCATCAATTCCATTGATCATTGATATGATTTCTAGCTGAAAGGGATGAGAATCTTGGTTCCATATACTTTCTAAGCATTTTTTAATTAGTTCTAATCTATGATGAGTTAGAATTATTACAGATATCTTAATAAGACGCCCCGCGCACTTGTTTATTTCTATTAATGAATAGTGTGCCATATCTTTTATTTATTGCCCAATAATCTAATGTTTAAAAAAACGCTTCTTTTATGCTAAAACATTGTGAAATGGCCCTTTAGGAGAAGTATGAAAGCACAGGAAATAAGAAGTAAATTTTTAGAATTTTTTAAAAGCAATGGACATGATATTTTAGAGTCTTCATCACTAATTCCACAAAATGATCCAACACTACTTTTTGCCAACGCAGGTATGAACCAATTCAAAGATTATTTTACTGGAAAAGCTAATGCCAAAAATCCTAGAGCAACAACTTCTCAAAAATGTGTAAGGGCCGGTGGTAAACATAATGATCTTGAAAACGTTGGGTTTACAGCAAGACATCACACGTATTTTGAAATGTTAGGAAATTTTTCATTCGGAGACTATTTCAAAAAAGAAGCAATAAGCTATGCTTGGGAGTTCCTTACTAAAGAATTAAAGATACCAAAGGATAAGTTATACATTACAGTTCATCTTACAGATCAAGAGGCAGCAGATATTTGGCATAAGCAAGAAGGTGTTCCTAGAGATCGTATTTTCTTTTTAGATGAAGATAACTTTTGGGAAATGGGAGACGTTGGTCCTTGTGGCCCTTCTTCAGAAATATTTTATGATCATGGGGAAAAATATTCTGATGGAGCCGATACATCAGAGTGCATACTAGCAGACGAAGGTAGATATGTTGAAATTTGG
>CAXGOD010000092.1:0-7680 GCA_964011245.1 uncultured Bacteriovoracaceae bacterium
GTGCATATCAAAAATTCTACTTAAACGAATTGTTCAAATTAATTAAGTAATATCATATTTACTATTCATTATGGGGGGAGTAAATTCCTCCCATGATGAATCCCTTTAACGCAATCAAAAATAAATTATTCCCAAAAAAAGAACCGAAATTCCTTTACGAGATTATAGGTCAAGAAAATGGTATTTTTGAACTCGTAAAAAACTTCTATGATGTTATGGAAAGTGATCCGTTGGCAAAAGAATGCTTAGAAGTTCATGAAGTAGTTGAAGGAAAGATTCCAGATATTGTTAAGAAAAAACTCTTTATGTTTTTATGTGGTTGGTTTGGTGGACCTAATCTTTATGTTGAGTCTTATGGCCATCCAAGAATGCGAGCTCGTCATATGCACGTAAAGATTACTGAAGTTGAGAAAGAACAGTGGTTGTATTGCATGTGGGAAGCTCTTAAGAGGCATTCAATTAAGATCCCCCAGGACGACTATTATCGCTTCGAAGGATCTTTTAAAGCTCTTGCTAGTCGTATTCAAAATGTCTAAGCACCCGATTTCAAATAACAAATGATCTAAAACTCTCTCTCACTTATACCGATAAGCTTACGAGAGACCTAATTAAAATATTTTATATTCCAATCTTCATAATGCTTACTTTCAATGAAGCTTTTGCCCAGAATTGTTTAGGGATCTACGCAATCAGCGATGATGGGTCTAAAGACTCCAATTTTTTAAGATATGACGACAACTTAGATCGCATACAAAAATTTTTCCTGATTGCCCAACTAAGTTGGGCTCAAGAAATGTTGTGGATATTACCATCTTTTATTTTTAGGTTCGCCAATCCAACAAACTCTATCCCCCCTTATTAGATACAGCGACAGATTCAACGTCGAAGACATTACCATCAACAAGAGTTACTCCAGATTTTACTTTGATCTTTTTATATTCAAAGGCAAGCTTTAAATCAGTTGAGGAAGACCCGCCCCCCTCCTGTTGTAGCAAAAGCTGTTGTAATTAAGGCGATAAGTCCTATTAAAGAGTATGTTTTGTCCATGCAATACCTTCTTTAGAGTAATCGTTTTTTTGTATATAAATTCTTGATTTAATATTTTTAATAACTACTGAAAGAATATCAATCTCAGCTTGGTTCGTTTTCATCTAATTCCAATGTTATAGGCCATTCTATTAGACAATTAAATTGAAACAATGAAGGTTGTACTTCTTACATAAATGTTTAAATTTTAGGCTGTACTAAGTGGCTTAAATTACGAGGTAAGACTTGGATAAAGGGCCTTTGCAAAGCGCTCCATTCCCTTATCTGAAAATCGAAAAAAGAGCTCTGGCTCAATGATCTCCATTTCCATAAGGTAAAAAGTCTCTTCATGTCGGACAACATCTACACGAGCGTAATTTGTTTCGAAAGGTATAGACTCTAGCATCTTTTTGATGGTTTTAAGCTCAGACTCTTTTGGAAGATACTTTTTAACAACTCCTCCATGATCATCTTGAACTCTAAACTCCCCATCTTTAGCATTTTTTAAAACAGAATGGGAAAATTCTCCATTAAAATAGATAAAGGAATATTCTCCTTCATCTACTATCGCTGAAATATAAGGTTGGACTAAAACCGAGGTTCCATCTAATACTCTTAGCAAGTCTGTATTATCATCTTTATGAACCTTAAAAGTATCTCGTCCACCTGCTCCTATTTTAGGTTTAAAAACAAGAGTGCTTCCAAGCTTTTCAAAATATTGCAAAATGTCCTTTGAATTAAAGTTCTCAATACAAATTGTTCTTACAACATTCGTCTTATCAGCAAGCTCACTTAGGTATGATTTATCCATATTCCAAAAAAGAATCTCTGGAGAATGAATAATATTAACACCTGCTGCATGAGCTTGATTGATTTTACTTTTAAATAATTCACTTTTTGAAGAATAATCCCAAGGTGAGCGGACAAGTATATTCTTAAATTGAGTCCAGTCGACTTGATCCCAAATAACAACACTTGGTTCAATACCATTTTGTCTAAAAACAACTTCTAAACCTTTCTCATCAGGAACAAGGTTTTTATTATCTATATCTGTTAATATTGTAAGTTGTTTCATGATAATTTTAAGGCAACTATCAACATAATAAGTGAAAAGAACGCAAACATAAGTAAAACGGGGAACATCATAATGCACACACTAAGTGCAGCAGAAGCGTTTAATTGTTTTCTAAGTCCTACATACATTAAAACAACAGCTGCAAACTTTTGGGCCATACTGCCAAGAATAGGAACAACAGAAAATATATGCGAGCTTAAGGCCACAGTCATAATACTTCTAGCTTTGTCATCGATATTTTCTTGCTCACCTAGAAATCTAGCAAAAAGCCTAATAACGAACTCCCAAAACTGAATAAGAAATAATGTAAACAAAGGATAAAAAATAACGTCTAAAATAGTTGAAAGGATTAAAAAGTAAAAACCCAACATTCCATCTTCATTTGTTAGGCTTGATAATAACCCAAGTTCTGTGCCAGATACTTTTAAGAAAGCATACAAAACGAAATTAACTAAAAAGATTCTGATAATACCATTAACAACAACAAACATCCAAGAAGCACCTAGAGACTCATAAACAGATAGTTTCATAGGGGTATAAGATAAACCTGTAGACTTACCCATAAAGGCATCATGTGTCTTAAATGGATGGATTAAATAGTAAAAATAGGTTTGAAAGTAGTCAACAATTTGCATATATCTATATTATTTCTTTTTTTACTTTAAAGTAAAGAAATCCCGCTGTCCTTTTACATTTATTGATGAAATTTTATGGGGATAGAAGTATTCAACTTTATCCGACAAGTCCTGTATAGTTATAGAGTTTTCCTTAAAAACAATAATTAAGTCTTTATCAAATAAGCTCATATAAAGCGCAACATCGTCCTTGTTTATTACGCTAAGACCCTGTCCTACATACTTAGCTTCCTTAAACTCTACAAGGTTCAAAACAAGATTAAACAATAAATTTATATTATCGGTTTTAACATTTTTTAATCTCGTATCATCTACTTTCACTTCAAAATTCTCTATATCTTCAACTTTAAACTTATACTGTTTCGATTTATTTCCTAGAGTAAAAGAGAAAGTTTTAATCTTTGAAAAGTCAGTTTTATAATCGATTTTCTTTTGCCAGAAGTCTTGAACATTTGCAAAAAAGAAATCCTTGCTGGCCTCATCAATAACATAGACTTTATCTTGCCCTTTAACAGTTACATAGTAACCGGTGGCTCCATTAAACTTACCATAAAGAGTTAAGCTATAAAGAGTCTCTTTTGTATGAAGTTCCACTTTGCTCAGTTGTTCAGATAATACATTATTCGAAATAGGGACAATCTTCTCAACCTTAACCTTAGTCCACAGTTTATTTACAGCTTTGTAAGCAGGCTTGTATTTAAGACCTTCAAATATTTTGGGGTCGGTACTTTCATCTAAAAAATTAACTTCAAACCAGCGGTTTGTTTTACTATCTACAACCAGCTTTACTAAATCGACAATTTTAAGTCCTGGAATCAACTCTTGAGAGATAAGTTCCATAGGTTCCATGGTAATGATATTTTTAAATGCAAGATACTTTCTAAAATCAGCTTCTAGATCACTTTTATATATTCCATCATAGGCATTGAGGTCTTTTGCCAAAAAAAGTTCTTTTTTACCATTCTCAAATTTTTCAATATAAAAGTATCCTGTAACAGGAGATATATCTCCTAGCCTAAATCCAATTTCGCTCTTAAAAGTCTTTACTCTAAATGAATGGTCTTGATGAATAAAGAATTCTTCAGTTTTTTTATGATCTGTTATCTTAGAGATACTGGAGATTCCCTTTAAGGTTGAAATAATATAATTTACCTTCCTATGGTCTGCAGGATAATTGAGCTCACCAATACTCCATTTACCATTTTTTTGAAAAATCTTTGCCTTTTTTAAAGTCAGTTCAACTAAGTTTTTAGAGTCCACATTGAATATTGATTTTCCTTCTTTTGCAGTTACGAAATGATCTTTTAAGCCCTTCTGTTCCCAAAAGAAAGCAAACAGGATTAAGCCGCTTAATACAGCAACTAATAAGAGATTCTTTTTCATTTTTTAAGCCTTCTTCTATACTGGAAAACTGAAATTGCAAACATAAGAAATGGCAAACATGCGATAGCAAAGTA
Source organism: uncultured Bacteriovoracaceae bacterium (assembly GCA_964011245.1). Classification (GTDB taxonomy): domain Bacteria; phylum Bdellovibrionota; class Bacteriovoracia; order Bacteriovoracales; family Bacteriovoracaceae; genus CAKZJW01. The sequence goes on from CAXGOD010000092.1 coordinate 4,194, forward strand.
GAAGATAAGTGTTAGCTGAGATGAGGAAAGCATAATCATTTCATTATTAAGTGATGGTCGATTAAGGCTCATTATCCCTTCATCATCCAGTCCCCAACCTATGATATTTAAAAAGAAGTTAAAGTTTGTGCTTTGACTTTGATAGCCATTAACAATAAAAGAGCTACTAGAGCTAACTATTAACCTTGAATTTGTTTTAGAATTCTCAACTGTAGCGATTAGCTCTATTGGACCTTTCCTATCTTTATCATCATAAGTCGCTCTACCAGTTTTAACCTCTTCAAAGTTTGTCTCTGCCCAGCTACCTGGGAAGTTGTTTGTCTTAATTAATGTTGAGTAGGTTGTATTGTCTACCTTAGAACTTCCTAGAGAAGCACTTAAAGGCATTAATACTTTGCCCTTAAACTTCTTTGTTATTGAATGATTTGGGTTATACAAAGTAATGATTGGGATTGTCGCCTGAGATCCTTGCACTGTTGAAAGTCTGTCTAAGACAATAGCATTTTCAAACTTTACTCCATGAGTCTCAATTAAGTTGTAAAGGTTTGTTAATTTAACCTCATTAAGTTCTGGTGCTAAAGTAACAAATAAGCTCCCGCCTCTACCTAAATAGCGATCTATTTGAGCTAACTCTAAATCTAAAAATCCCTCTTTAGGTCCAAGCATCAAAAGAAGGTTTGCATCTTTTGGAATATCCTGGCTTTTTAGCAGGTCAATGGGTTTAACAATATAATTTGCAGCAATCAATTTACTAAACAGATAACTCCCGCCATTTTGGTCACGCTGTGCTCTATCAATCTCCCCATGGCCAACAGTATAATAAATAATTATTTTCTGGCTTCTAAGAAGCTTAATTATACTGTTCGTTACAGCAAGTTCATCACGGGCAACAGTAGCAGATTTATTGCCTTTATACTCTATAATAACAGTCCCATTCTCTTTTACATTATTAATCTGAACAAGAGATGGGTTTGTATCAATATCCACAACATCGACAGTTACGTCTTCACTTTTATACTTGTACAGGTTTAAAAGGTTAAGAAACTGATCCCAATTCTGCCGTCTTGCAAATAAAGTTAATTTTAATTTACCCTCAAGGCCATTTAAAATCGTTTTGGACTGCTCAGACAGGGTATGTACCTGTTGCTTTGTAATATCAAAATGAACATTATTTTTAAAAGCGAGATAATTAATCATTCCTAAAATACAAAAGACTAGAAACATCGTTATGATATTATTAAATATATTTTTAAAAAATGTAGTTTTCAAAAATGAAAAGATTGCCTTTCTATTCATATATACCAAAACAAATAAAATTATTTTTGATATAACGAAAACACCTAAGATAAAATTTGAGTATTCAGGTGTCACAATCCAAAGAACCATAGAGGTCAGAAATAACCCAAACCAAATTGCCCACCAAACACTTTGCATCAAAGAGTTTTTCATTACCAATTCCTCGCTTCAATAACTTTTTTAGTTAAAAAGAGCCCAAGGAATATAAATGAAGCGTAGTAGACGAGATCTGAAAGTCCAACCATGCCTTTAACAAACATTTCAAAGTGATTAACAACTGTCATATATTTAAAAAATTGTACGTAAAAGTAATTAGTACTTATTTGGACTCCCCAAGAAATCATCCATAGTCCCATAATAACAACAAAACTAATAAGAGCAGCAACAATTTGATTCTGAGTTAATGAGGAAGCAAAGACTCCTACTGCGACATAGCACATACTATTTAAGAAAAGCCCTATGTATCCAGAAAAGACAAAGCTAAAGTCACTTACTTTTATAGACCAAAGAATTATTGGAAAGATAAAAGTAGTGGTCAGAAGAAAGAAAACCATTAACACACTTGCAAAATACTTTCCTAAGACAAGCTGGTAGTCTTTAACCGGTGCAGTAAAATAAAGATCTAAAGTAGACTCCTTTTTTTCTTCAGAGAAGGTACGCATAGTCACGATGGGACATATAAATAAAAGTAGGAAGTTTATATTTCCAAACAACTTAACAACAACATGATTTACAAAATCCAGTTGCCCTCGATATTGACCAGGTAATTGCTGAGTATTTTCAACAAATGTCACAAGCAAGTTAAAAAAGATCCACCCCGTAATCAAACTAAAAAAGCCCGCTAGAACATAGGCCAAAGGTGATTTAAAAAAAGAGCTTAAATCTTTTTTCATAATTAACGAGATCATTCATGACCTCCTGTAACTTCTAAAAATATTTTCTCTAGATCTAGTTCTTCTTGAGTAAACTCAATTAGTCCTAATTGATGATAAACTAAAAAGGAAGAAATTTGATTCCTTATATCTTTTGAATTATTAGTTTGAATTTTTAATTTATAAAAATCTTGAAATTCTTCAACTTCTATTTTTTGAACACCTTCAATCTTTTTAAGTTCACTTTCAAGTGAAGATTGCCAACTTTGAACTTTAGCTAAGATGGCCTCCTTTTCTTTAACCTTTTTAGAGATGGATGCCATATCACCCGAAGCCTGTAGTACTCCATCTTTAATAATTGTTACTTCATCACAGATAAGCCCAACTTCATGTAGAAGATGGCTCGAAAGTAAAACGGTATGGTCTTGGGCTAACTCTTTAATAAGCTCACGCATTTCTATAACACTATTAGGGTCAAGCCCAACTGTAGGTTCATCTAATATTACAATCTCTGGCTGAAAAACTATCGCCTGCGCCACTCCAACTCTTTGTTTGTAACCTTTAGATAAATTACCAATAAGTCTATTCTCAACAGAAGTTAAATCTAACTTTTTAATGGCATAGTCTAAATAAGGTTCCATTTTGTCTTTCTCAACGCTATGAAGTTTGCAAACAAATTTTAAATATTCGCGAACTTCCATATCTTTATAAAGTGGTGGAGATTCCAATAGCACTCCTAAGGTTGACTTTATCTTTAAGAGGTTTTCTTGAACATTATTGCCATTTATATAAATATTTCCACTTGATGGAGGAATCACTCCAGCGATCATTTTCATGGTAGTTGTCTTTCCAGCTCCATTGGGGCCAAGAAATCCGTGGATACTACCTTTTTTTACAGTAAACGAAAGATCATCAACAACCTTGCGGCTACCAAATACTTTAGTAATTGAGTCTATTATTATCGAATCCATACGCTCTCTTTCAAAGATTTTAGCTATAATAAATCGATAAGTGAATGCACAAGTAATTAAAATTTATTAATTTTTCCGATCTTACCGATACATAAGTCATGGAACTTTTTGAGAAATTTGATAATGCCATAAAAAATGCAAAGAATATTGTTATCTCAACCCACTTAATTCCTGATGCTGATGGAATTGGGAGCGAGATAAGTCTATGCTTGGCCTTACGTAAGTTAGGGAAAAATGCCATTTGTTGTAACGAAGAAGAATTACTTGAAAGGTATAAGTACCTTGATGAAGATGATGTCGTTCACTGTGTTCAAACTTTGGATAAAGTATTTAAAAACAAGCCTGATT
>CAXGOD010000093.1:0-7627 GCA_964011245.1 uncultured Bacteriovoracaceae bacterium
CCAACAGGAATAATCATATCGGCATCTAAGTCTAAATTTGAAATACTTAAAAATATAATTGCTGGGAGGGAAACATATATAACAAGAGTGTTTAAAACATCAGCAGTATTTTTTGGAAACTTACCACTTCGTTTCATTATTGTTCCAAGAATAATAAATCCTAGAACTAAGATAAGATTTTCAATTATCACTCCGCACGATCCTTATTCTTTAACTCAATGTACTTAATGATAATGTCAAAAATTTTGCTAAAGTTAAAATCACTACCACTTTTGTATTCGGCATTTTTTAAAGAAAAGACTTCAGATTCTCCAATAAAATGCTGTGTACCATACAGTGTTGTATTTTCTTTTCTATTTAAGTGAAAAACCTCAGCACCACAATAGGCAGCAAGATGAACCAAGGGTGAATCTTCACTTATAAAGCACCAAGAAAAGGACACAGCTTTAGCAAAGTCAATATTACTTTCAGTTGTAATAACTTGGTAGCTATTTTTTGTTGATAAAGTTTTTATATAATCATTTAAAGAGTCTTCTTGATCCTCAAGAGAGATGCCGTCACTCATGAGAACAATATTTTGATGCTCAAACAGATTTATGAGTTCTACCCATTCAGGATGAATATCCCTACCTCTTAAGCTTAAATTGATGATAAAGTATGGATTCATATTCCAGTCTGCATAAAGAGGCTTAACCTCTCTTGAGCAAACTCTAGGGATAGACGGAAGTTCATCTTCAACAAAACCCTTAATTAAAGAAAAGATTTGAGCTGATTGATGCTCTCCACTTGGTAATGCTATTTTCTTATTTAAAAAGAACGAGTTCTTTCCTAATTGAAATCCAATTTTTTCTTGTGCCTTTAAATTTTTACCAATTGTAGCATCAACAAAACTTTCAGTCGTTGAAATAAAGATATCTGTATGAGGAATTTTTAGTTGTACACAGGCTCTGTGAATAGTAAAAACCGTTTTAAGATCTGCATCTTCGATTTCGTGATAATAAGCATTAAATGGCAATAGATTTAATGCATCTATATCTTCTGAATTCGAAATAAGATGTAGGTTTAATAATTCTTCTTCATCTTCATTTAATCTTTTTTTAGCCTCTTTAACAAAGGCATGAATAAAAGGAAAACTTAATATCTTCCCTCTTAAATTATTCGGTAATTTGATTGATACGTTCATTATTTTTCATCCATAAAATAGTAAAGAAACTTGTCGCAAGTGGAGGAACAATTAAGTTCACAACGGGTATTGAAACAATTATAAAAAAGAACGCTCCTCCTAGAGCATATCCAACTACGTGGCGACGCAAATCGCCGAAACATTTCCCAAATTTAATATCATGCCTTGCCCAGCTATAGTCTAGGAACTGAATTGAAAGTAATAATATACTAAAAAAAACACTTACTGGTGTTAAAACAGGAAAAAAACCTAAAACAAGAGCTAAGAAAGAGAGAAAAATAACAAAGGCTATTTTTTTAGTTTCATTAAGCAATGTCCCGGCCATTCTCTTCATCATAGTAGCAAATGTTTGTTGTAAACTATCTGGTGTTTGTCCCTGTAGTCTTTTTTCAATCCTGGTTGAAAGCATATCGTTAAACGGACTTGCTATTGCTGAGACAACTAAAACAAAAGTCCAATTAACTAAGAAATAAAGCATTATGGTTAAAATTGCGGCGACAATATAATATACAAACTGCCCCATTGTTCCTTCAGAAACATACTCTTTGATTAGCATATGTCCTTGGTCCATAACTGAACCGTAAACCCAAGTCCCTAAGAAATAATATAATAGGATACCTATGATCAAAGGTATCCCTGCTAAGATGATATTTACTTTGTCTTTAAATATTTGAGCAGAAGCTGGCTTAAATGACGTTAATGCATTCTTAAACATTAAAATCCTCCAAGAATTGATAACCCGCTATCTACATAGATAACTTGTCCTGTAACTCCATTTGAAAGATCGCTTGCAAGATAAACTGCTGTTCCAGCAACATCATCTTGAGTTACATTTTTTCTCATTGGTGCTTTCTCTTCAACTTGCGAAAGAAGATCTCTGAAACCAGAGATACCTGAAGCTGCCAATGTTTTTATTGGTCCTGCAGAGATACAGTTAACTTTTACTCCGTGTTGACCTAAGTCGTTTGCCAAGTACCTTGTACTCGCTTCAAGGGCTGCCTTTGCAACACCCATTACATTATAGTTTTTCACAACTTTTTGAGATCCATAATAAGACATAGCGATCACAGATCCCCCCTCATTCATTAATGGCTGAAGTGATTGCGAAAGACCTACTAATGAGAATGCTGAAATATCACACGCCATTTTAAAACCTGCTCTTGATGTATTAACAAACTCACCTTTTAAATCAGCCCTATCAGCAAAAGCAATAGAGTGGATTAAAATATCAAACTTTCCCCATTTTTTTTCAATTGTTTTTGGAAGCTGTTCGTAATGATCATCGTTGCTCACATCCATTTCAAAAATAAAGTCAGCACCCAACTCTTGTGACAAAGGCTCAACTCTTTTGTGAATTGCTTCATTCATATATGAAAGAGCAACTTGGGCTCCTTGTTTTTTATATTCTTTGGCAATTCCCCAAGCGATTGATCTATCGTTAGCAACACCAAATACTAATACTTTTTTACCTTCTAAAATTCCCATTATTTATCCTTTTAAATTTGAGAAAGTATAACAAAGCTTTATTGACTGTTACCTACTCAATGCGCCAATAAAAAAAGTTTTTTTTGACGCATTGGCACTAAGCAATATTGACCCATCTTATTAGTGAAGAAAGGAGGTTGTTATGAACATTAATGTTTCTTTTCATAATGTAGATCACAGTGATTCTCTTGAGAGATTCATCAGAAGTAAATCAGAATCATTAAGCAAATTCCTACATGGTTCTGACCACTTACGATGGGTAGTGGGAGTATCAGGTCACAAGTTTGAGCCTCACTTAGACTTAGTTCTTGGTGGTAAAAATCAATTAGTTAAGTCAGCTGCGGACGATGCCTTTAAGGCAGTAGTTGATGTAATAGCGAAGTCTCAACGTATCTTGAGAGATAGACATGGAAAAAAGTCTAAACTTCACTAAGATTCCACTCTTAAAGAGTCACATGGTTGTGGCCCTTTTTAAAAATGGTGCGTGATACATTTTAAGACGCGTGTGGTTACGAGTTGTATCACGCACCTGAAAACACTAGCTAAAAACTTGATAAAATGCCCTTCTCGATATAGTTTGAGTTACAAATTATACAAGGAGATGCGCAGTGCAAAAACGTCTAATTCCTGAATACTTAGACAAGTTACAAGTCTATCAATCTGGTAAACCGATTGATGAAGTAGCTAGAGAAAAAGGTCTAACTAAAATTACGAAATTAGCCTCTAATGAGAATCCTCTTGGTCCAAGTCCTTTTGCAATTCGTGAAATGACAAACGCTCTATGGGATGTTCATCGTTATCCAGATATGCATGCCACTGACCTTAAAAATAAACTTTGTGAACTTTATAAATTAAAGCCAGCTAATATTATTTTAGGAAATGGTTCTGAAGGGATTATGGCCTACATCGCTCGTGCTTTCATTCAGCCAGGAGAAGAAGTTCTTACTTCTGAAAAAACCTTTATTGGCTTTCATATTCTTGCAACTGCCGCTGGTGCCAAAGTTGTTACTGTGCCTCGTACTGAAGATATGAGATACGACGTTAAAGCTTTAGCAAAAGCAGTTAATGAAAATACAAAAGTTCTTTATATTGCTAACCCTGATAACCCAACTGGAACATATATCACTGAACAGGAATTTGATTATCTTATGCAATATGTGCCAAAGCATACAATCGTAATTCTTGATGAGGCCTACTTTGAGTTTGCTCAATCAACTTGGGACTACCCTGATTCAATGAAGTATAGATATGACAACGTTATTACTTTACGTACATTCTCTAAAGCATATGGAATATCCGGAGTTAGAGTTGGTTACGGATTTGCCAATGAAGAGTTTATTCAAGCACTTCACAAAGTTAAACTTCCATTTGAGCCAAGTTTAATTGCTCAAAAGGGAGCTGTTGGGGCTCTAAGCGATTTTCCACATCTTGAAAGAACCATAAGAAACAATACTAAACGTTATTATGAAACCTTAAAATTCTTAGATAAAAGAGGATTTAATCCTGTTAGATCTGTTACCAACTTTATCTGTTTTAAAACTGGTTCAGTTGAAGCAAGTAACTATCTATTTGAAAAACTTTTAGATGAAGGTGTTATTATTCGGCCACTAAAAGCAAACCACTTGCCTGATTGGGTTAGAGTTTCTATTGGTTTAAAAGAAGAAATGAAACATTTTTTCGATGCGATGGAAAAGTTATTACCAGAGTACGATAAAAAATTTGGAAGGCCGGAGTAAAAAATGAAAGTTTGCACTTATTTACGTCAAACACCTTTAGGACAGTTTAAAAGACTTGGTGTTTTTTTCAATGAGTCGACAATTGTTGACATTAATCTTGTATGGCAAAAACAATTTGAACTAGAAGGCGTTTATGATGCTAAAAGTAAAGCAAATGAAATTGCACCATACCTTCTAAGTAAATTTTTAAAACAATACCAAGAAAGATCTATTGAGATGTTAAAAGAAAGCATGGAGCTTTTTAAAGAACTATCTCAAAAAAACTTTTTAAAAACAAATGATGAAGCTGATTTAAGTTTCGATCTCTATGATGACAAAACGGTAGAGCTGGGCTGTCCCATTGATAACATAAATTGTTATAGAGACTTTTATGCCCATGAGAAACACGTAGCCAAAGGTTTTGAAAAGCGTGGAGAACCAATCCCACCAGCTTGGTATGAGATTCCTGCATATTATAAAGGCCCAACAACTGGCTTTATAGGAGCTGAAGAAACAATCCCATGGCCTTCATATACTAAAAAGTTAGATTACGAATTAGAGTTTGGTGTTGTTATTGGTAAAGACGGTAAAAATATAAAAGCTGAAAATGCTCTTGAACATATTTTCGGTTATACAATCTTTAACGATATTAGCGCTCGTGATATTCAGAAAAAAGAAATGGCCGTTCGTCTGGGTCCAGCCAAAGGAAAAGATTTTTGCTCTGTGGTTGGTCCAGTTATCGTGACAGCTGATGATTTTGCTGGAAAAGAGCCAAACCTTTTAATGACAGCAACTATAAACGGTGAAGAATGGTCTCGTGGATACACTGGTGACTCTCACTATACTTGGGCACAAATGATTGAACACGCATCAAAAGAAGAATGGTTACTGTCTACTGACTTTATGGGAAGCGGAACTGTTGGGACAGGTTGTGGTCTTGAAGTTGATAAGTGGATTCAACCAAGTGACACAATCATCTTAGAAATAGAAGGGATCGGGAAATTAAAAAATCTAATTGGTGTACCAAACAAGGAAGACTAAATGCTAAGTTTCAATGCGCAAGAAAATGCTTTTGCAGATAATTATAAATTCTTAATCGGTTCAATTCTGCCGAGACCTATTGCTGTTGTTTCAACAAAAAATGACGATGGTACTAATAACGTAGCTCCATTTTCCTTTTTTACAGGGCTTAGTGCAAAACCTATGATTGTTGCCTTTGCACCTTTAATTAGAACATCTACAGGTGGAAAAAAAGACACGGTTATAAATATTGAAAGAACGAAAGAATTTGTCATCAACTTCACTACTGAAGAGAACTGTGACCTTATAAACGCAACTTCAGCAGAACTCCCTTATGGAAAAGATGAGTTTAATCATGCTGGTCTAACTCCAATTCCTTCTGATATTGTTGATGTTATGAGAGTTAAAGAAAGCCCTATCCACTTTGAGTGTAAACTTAGAGATATTATCTCTTATGGAGATCAACCAGGAGCAGGAACTTTAATAACAGGTGAAGTTGTAAAAATCCATGTTGACGAGTCAATTTATGACAACGGAAGAATTATAACCTCAGCCTTTAAGCCAATGGGCCGTGGAGCTGGAAACGATTGGTTTAAAACTGATTCAATTGTAGAAAAGCAAAGATTAATGCAAGCACAAATACAAAAATAACATAGGAGTCATCCATGAGTTTAATTCAAAAAATACACCACGTTGCTTATAGATGTAATGATGCAAAAGAAACTGCTGATTGGTACAAGGAAATGCTTGGAATGGACTTAACTGTTTCAATCTCTGAAGACAAAGTACCTTCAACAAAAGAACCTGATCCATATATGCATATATTTTTAGATGCAGGTGCAGGGAATGTTCTGGCTTTTTTTGAGCTAACAGGCCAAGAGCAAATGGATAGAGATAGAAACACACCTGTTTGGGTTCAACATATTGCTTTTGAAGTTGAAAGTGTAGAAGTTTTGGAAAAAACAAAAATAAACCTAGAAGGTAAGGGCCTAGACGTATTAGGTCTTACTAATCACGGTGTTTTTGAATCTATATATTTCTTTGATCCAAATGGACACAGAATCGAGCTGGCCGCTAACACAGGTACAGTTAAACAAATGGAAAAACTTAAAGAGATAGCTCCTGAGATGCTTGAAGAGTGGAGTAAAACTAAAAAACCACCAAGACAAGCAGCTTGGTTACATGACAAAGAATTTTTAAATCAAAAATAATCCCAATTTTCTCCTCTCATATGTATAATGTATATATGAGAGGATTATTACTTACCATACTTTTTTTATCTGTTTCTTGCACTAAATGGGCAAAAGTTGAAGAGTCTAACGGTATTCATAAAATTGAAAATATTGAAGCCAAACTCCATTCTTTGAAAAATGTAGAATGGAAGGTTGGTAAAAAAAGAGGAGCAACTGTTTCTAAAGGTTTTCAATTTAAAGTTGAAATTCCAAAGATTGATTCAGATGGCCGCGATACTCTACTTGAAAGATATAATGTTGATAGATGGCTTTTCAAAGTATCCCGATTAAATCGAGGAAGAAAACAACAACTAGGAATGATCTCTTTTGACCTTAGTAATATGTCGAGAACAACAACCGATCTAACTATTCATGTCTTTTACCATGCGGCTAGTGTTTCACAAAGCTTTAGAAGATTTCATTGTCCAGCATTTGGACATAGATTATTCATAGATGACCTTGATTTAGAAAGTGACACCCAAGGTGAATTCAATCTCTATACAAAAAGAAATCAACCGATCAGAGGCAAAATTACAAAGCCTGCATTTGCTCCTGTTATTTTCAGTGGAGGACGCTCATTAGAAGGCAAATACTTTGTTGAGATTGCTCTTTATAGCTCTAAAGATAAAAGACTTTATACTCCCTTTAAAAGAGTTTCTAATACTGTAGAAGTTGATGATGAAAAAACTATTCCTGTACCAAGTTGTGTTGGAGTCAAAGAAGAAAAGAATCCACTACCTAGTAGCAAGGGTCCTTCTATTAGAGATTTAGAAATCAAATAGCTAAAACCAAATATTGCAGAAACTTTTTGTTTTGATTTTTGATATATTTGGATACGATTTGGTTAATTTGTTCATTTTCACAATCGCCTTTCTCATTTTTGCCTTATCATCTATCTTAAACTTTTTTTTGTAAATATTCATTTCATGAATCAATGACGTTTTATTCTTAGCAGACTTTTTAATGGCGTAATCTAGCTGGTCAAAAGCCCA
>CAXGOD010000094.1:0-7611 GCA_964011245.1 uncultured Bacteriovoracaceae bacterium
CCCAAGTACAGCTGAGCAGCAAGCTGAACCAATTGTTGTCTCAAACGCATGGACTGATACTGATAGCTGTGATGATGTCGTTACATCCGCTGCTTGTAAATTTGTTTGGAGAAGAGCTGTTATTGGTGATGACAACTGGGGATTAGGTGTTACTAATACTGACCCTATCATCAATACTTATGTAACAAATTTAGTCGGAACAACACCAAATAATGGATTATATTCATATGGTTGGGCCTATACAGATGTTGGAACTTTATTTAATGGTCAAACATTGAACTTCGAACTTAATACTGAGTATGCTAAACATAAAGCAAACTTCAGTTCTTATACAGATATTGATCTTGTAGGAGGAAATATAAACCTCTGTGCATTACCTAAACAAGGAACTCCTCTTACAGGAAATAATAAACTTAGATGTTGGGGAGCAAATTGGGCCGGTCAAGTTGGTGTTGATTTAACAACTGGTTGTTACGCCAAAGCAGTTGGTGGAAAATGGTCTTGTGGTGTTGGTGGAGGTCAAACTCACTCATACGACTATACCTACTCTCCATAGTTTTAAAGCATTAATCTCCACACTTTTGTGGCAATTTTTAAATATCTCTTTTTCCCTCAATCCTATTATTGCAAGATAAGTTACTGGAATCTCGAACATAACAACTCTTTTAATCAACTACTACCCTTTCAATGAGAAAATATATCAAGAACTTTATGAAGATCTTTAAAGAATCGCTCTAAAGTTCCGAAAAGACTATTGGGATACATTTAATTAGGTATGAATATGGGAAAGTACTTGCAATTTAAAATTATAAAACCACTAGTAATGTTACTTGTAATGAGTTCATTCTTAGTGTCTTGTTTACCAATGCAGAAGGAAACACAATGTGGTTCTAACGAAGCATTTAATGCAACAAGAAGAAAGTGTGTGCCAGTTGTTGGTTCCTCAACAACCAATACAGTTTTTATTCAAAGTAAATCTCCTGAAAACTCTTATACAACGAGTGTTATAGATAATGCTACTAGCCACACAATTGCTATTAGCGATAGTTATAATTATGGATACACTGTTCACTGGTATGAACACTATCAAGATCCAAATACTGGAAATGCAATTACAACTTTAGTTGCTCAGAATGATGCTTCATACACATTTAATCCAACTGTTAAACAACCGGGGGCCTATGTTTTAGAAGCAGTTTTACTTGACCTTGATGGAATTAACCAACTTGATGCTGTTAACTGGAATATTGTTGTTAGTAACCAAGAGCAACCATCTATTGCGAATCCATCTCCAGGAGCAACAGCTTACTCTTATGCCAACACAATTACTTCAGCAACTTTAAGTGTTGATATAGAAAACCCAAATGATATCTCTGGATATTACAGATACTTCCTTGATGACGTAGCGGGATCTTATACGTCTTTTAATACAGCTACTTCAGCTCCTTACACAATTACGCCAAACTTATTAAATGTTGGTATCCATACTGTGGAAGTTCAAGTTTTAGATAGCTCTTATAGTTTACTAGATGAATACACATGGGTGGTAAATATTGTTAGCCCTGATCTACCAGTGATTCAAACTGCTAATACATTACCTCCTCTAAGTGAGACAATTACAATTGTTGATGGAATTGAATACGATGACTCTGGATGGTTAGATGAAACAAATACCGCCTTAACTAATATTTGTATTGTTGTTGATAATTATGACAAAGATAATACTGTTGGTTCAGATATCGATGTGGAGTTCAGAGTATCAGGAAACTCAATTGGTTATGCTGTCAGGGCAACAAACTCTGATGCAACAGCAAATGCAAATGATAATATTTACTGTTTAGATGAGGCAGACCTTATTGCTTCTCAAAGTTATTTTAACCTATCAAACCCAGATGTGGCAGAAAGTAAAAGTATAAACGTTGTCACTTATAGAACAGGAACGACTACTCAAGTTGAGTCTATGACTTGGAATGTTGTTGTTCGTCCTAAAAATATTAGACCAGTTATTTCAATTAACTCTGTTACAACTTCATCAAGTATGGGCTGTGTTGCTTCAACAACTGTTCACTCTCAGTCATGTGTAATGACTCAAAGTGTGAATTATAATGTCGACTCTGGTGATACTGTTTATACTGATGCTGAAGACACGGACAATGTTGTTCAATTAGGAATGACTCTTGACTACGATCCAGACATTGTAGCTGAAGATGATTTTCAAGTTTATTTTCAAGTTAAAAAAGTTGGAGACCCTTCATATGAAGATATGGATGGGTCAAGTCAGTACACACTTACTAATTGTCAGTACGATGAAACAGCGACATCCGGATCAGTAGACTCTGGGGACAAATATATTTGTAACCTTAGAATGGATGCTTTTAACTCTAATGGACCTGTTTCCCCTGGTGACTATGTTGTTACAGCTTATATCAGAGATTTTGGAGATGGACTTGGTTTTGGTGTCTCACCTAAGGACTCAAACACTCTAACTTGGGAAATTGCCGTAGGAGAAAGACAAAGTACAGGAACAATTGACGTTGGTGACTATGATGGTTCAGGTGGAGTACAGAAATCATTTGTATCAACCAGTGCTGATTGTAATCCAGCAAACTTTACAAATAGCGTAACCGAAGGTGATCAAGTTTACCTTTGTACATATATAAGAGATCTTGAAAGAGATAACTTCACAATTACTGCTGAAATGTCTAATGGGGTTTTAGGAGGCTATTCTGTTGTTATTCCTGCGATGAGTGTGACAAGAAGTGACAACGATCTTTGGTCATTGGCCTCTTCTGCGAGTAATCCAGGCGAAGGAATATTAATTAATGGTTCTGAAGGTATACCTCAATGGGCCGTTTCAGGGGCTTTAACTTCTTCTACAATTAAAATTACGGTTCAAGATAAACCTGATGGAGCTACTGTTCCAATTTGTTTTACTTGTGATACGGCAAGTGAATCTTTTGCAATTGGTGTAACAAACTACAATCCAAAACCAACATTTGCTGGGTATACAGCTCCTAGTGCTCACTTTGTAGATTTATCAGCCTCTGGAAGCAAAGTTTTTGCAGGAATGCCCTTTGAAATAGATGTTGATATTAATGATTACTCAGACTCTAGTTTATATGACGGAGTAAATGTTGATTGGCAATGGGCGATCTCTACTGATGGTGGTGGAACTTGGAACACAATCTCTAATGCAAACACTGCAAACCAAGCAACTCCTAAACTTGTATGGACACCGGACCTCGATATTATTGCAGGGACAATGATAGATCTTAGATTATGTCTTGGTGATGATGGCGTTGGAAATGAAATCTCAAACTGTACAACAACTCCACATGATGAATCAATCAAAGAGTGGAACAATATAGAGGTTTATCCTGCTACAATGCAATTAGCTTCAACTGCGACTAATAACTCTTCAGGTAACGAGCTTGCACAGTGGTATGATAATAAAGGCGATGCCGACCATACAAATGATTTAATCTATACAGCTTACACAAGTGGAACAACTGTTTATGTTGAAAAAGTGGGATATGACTCTAACGGTGCTTTAGAAACTATTCATACGCTATCATTTGAAACAGAAGATAGTGATGCGACTTTCACTCCAGTTTCAATTTATGACTTAAGCATTACTGGTATAGAAGGTACTTCTGTATTAATCGCTTACGGTCTTATTGAAGATCAAACTCAAACACCTCAATTTAGAGTAAGAAGAATTGACACTCAAAATGATAAGTTCTCTTTTAACTATTGTGGATTCTATGTCGAAGATGATAACTACCCTACAGAACATAGCTCTTGTTCAGATTTATATAATCAAACGGCAGTTGGTGGTAACGGAGAAATCATCGACGACTCTAATGTTAGTTTTATAAGTGGGTACTCAGGTCAGTTAGATATAACTTTTAACGGGTTACCTGATGGAACTGCGACTGACCTACCAATTATAACTGCCAGCGGAACAACTGTCATTTTCAGATTCGGTGGAGTTACATCTGCTGTTCCTGGCACAGATCCATTTATTGTTGGATACTGTACAGGAGCGACAACTGGAGTTTGTACAAATCAAACAGATACTTCAAATGCTTTATATGCAGCTCTAACAAATGACTCTGTAGCAACTGTTGCTCAAACAGAACAAGTGGTTTTAGACTTTTTAGAAGAGTTTTATGTAAGCCAATCAGGAACTCAAATTATTATTGAGGGACCAAATGAATTTGATACATATGATAATATTCAAAAGATTACTCCTGTAGTTGGGCAAATTACAGTGGATAATATAAGCAGTTCCGGAAACTATGGAAACTGGTATCTTCCGTATTCAGATGCGGCAACAAATATGCAACTTGGGATAGCTCGTGGAGATGAAGCTCATGTACTTGAAGGACTAGCTAGTGGTACAACTCCTGGCCACACTGCCCTACCGAGCTCTGGTGTAAATAACCAAGAGATCGCAAATGTTTACAGTGCTAATGAAGATGCAATTTATATCGCAACTAAAAACTCTAATGCCAATTTAGATGTACATAAAGTTGATGTAAGTGCAGCTGCTACATTGAACGCTTCTAATACTGATATTTATAGCAAAGGAAGTTATGATACTATTGATAAGCTGAGTATAAGTATCGGCTCAAATGATTATGTTTACGTGTCTAATATTTCAACGATTTTATCAACTTCAACTTATAACCTTGGAGCTGCAGTCTTAGATGTAGACCTAGTAGATGCTAGAGGAAATATTGATATAAGTGCAATTGGATATGAGAAATTTGTTGAAGATATCGATAATGCTTATATTAGTGCTGATCCTAATAATGATGGAGAAGTTATTATAGCTATTACTTCAAACAATAGTAATTCTTCGCCAAACAATGCATATCTTATAAAGCTAGATTATGCATTTGATACTATTACCTACCCAGCAACTGGTATCGGGAGCACAGTAAGTTTTAATTTCCATGAGCACAACTATCCAGCTCTTAACACTGTTGCTACAGTACAAGGCGGAGCAATCAGTGCAACCAATATACACCAACTAGATAGCAAAGGTTATACAAATGACACTTCTATCGCTGAAGATCAAAGTAGATTTTCACTATTCTTTGGCTTCCATGAATCTGATACCGGAAATAAAATTAAGACGGGATTCTTCAATATTGAAGAAGAAAAGATTATGACTGACGATACTGCTACTTCTGGAAACTTCCCTGCAATTATCGGTCAATAGATAAAAAGCTACTCCTTAGCTCTCATGAACATTGCATCATTCACTTATTTTGATACAATATTAGTATGCTAGGAAGGTATATTCTTTTATTTACTTTAGTTCTTTGCTCAAATGCTATTGCGTATGAACTTACAATCATCCAGGGGATCTCTAGATCCGGACAAACATTCATTACAAGAAATGGTAAAAAAGATGGTATTCTTGCTGGTAAGATCGCAACCTTCACTGCTGACAACGTAAGTATTATTGCTAAGGCAATTCAAGTTACCCGTGAATTTACTCAGTGGGAAATTGAAAATAATTTTACTGATGTTCCTTTTAGAAAAGGACAAGTTGTAACCTACTACGACACCCAAGAATACCTATGGGCACTTACTCCTGAGAAAATAAAATCTAAGTATGTTAAAAGCCAGCTTTACTCACCTAGAAAATCTATTGCTGCTAATTCCGCTTTTTACAGAGGAATCACTGAGTCTGTATCTGGAATTGAAGATAGAAGTGTAAATCGTGGTGGAGTTCAATTTGAAGGATACTTTGAAAAAGAACTTAATAGAAATATGGCGGGAGCTTTAGGTCTTCGTTATACCTATGAAACAATTAATGTTGCTGAAGCTACTCTTATCTCAAGCCGCTTTATTGGTATAATTGAAGGCCGATACTACTTTAATCCTATGAGATCTTTTTACGGAGCTAAAATTTCTTTTAGTCTGGGTCTTGGTTTTGGCCAATCAAGTACAGATACTGATGGACTTGTGAGTTCCGGCTCCGCCCTTATACTTCCAATTAGTAAAATTGGTCTACACTTACCCATAAGCCGTGTAACTGACTTCACAATTGAATCTGCATTTGAGTCTTTAGAAACTGTTGAAGAGCTACAAGATGGAACCAATCAAGTGACTAACGTAAACAACTTTAAAGTTGGTGTAGGTATAAAGCGTTACTTTAATTAATTGTTCAAAAAAAAAGGGAGCCTTTAAGCTCCCCTTTTATATGATCTACATTAGACCAATATCTTTTAATCTTTCTTCTAAACACTCTTGTGCAGTAATAGATGGAAACTTAGCTCCATCTCCTACACAGCTTGGAATACACTCAAGCATTGCTTCTGGATGTGGATGAACAAAAAATGGCATTGAGAACCTCTCACTTGTTGAATCTTTTGGATTTATAACTCTATGAATAGTTGCAGGGATTACTTCATTTGTAATTCTGCTTAGCATATCTCCAGCATCAACAACTAGTTGCCCTTCTTTAGACTCAACATCTAACCAAGTATCGTCTCGATCAAGCAGTTGAAGTCCACCTGCTGTAGCTCCCATTAAAATAGTAATTAGGTTAATATCACCATGAGCAGCTGCTCTAATTGAGCCCTCTGGAGGTGCTTCTCCTACTGCAGGGTAATGAATAGCTCTTAATACTGAGTTACCTGTGTCGATCATATTATTAAAGTATGACGCCGGAAGATCAAGCGCCTTTCCAAGTGCTTCTAAAAGTATTTCTGATGTTCTATCTAGTTCATCAAATAGGTTTAAAGTTGCTTCTTTAAACTCTGGAACTTCTGTCGAAGGAAACAAGTTATTTGGATAATACTTAGCAAACTTATGATCAGCAGCAACTTCACGGCCGACATGATAAAACTCTTTTAAGTCTGAATGTGGATTATCTTTAGCATGTTCTTTTCCAAATGGAGTATATCCTCTTTGGCCAGCATTTCCTTTTGAAACATATTTTACTTTATCTGCTTCAGGTAGATCAAAGAATGCTTTAACTCCTGCATACCCATTATCTATTATGTCTTGAGTAATCGTATGATCTGTTAAGATAATGAATCCGTAATCCTTAATTCCACTATAAAGCTTTTCTACAAACTCAGCTTGTTCAGATTCAGAACCATTTACATAGCTTAATAAACTCAACTCTGGCACTTTCCTTAAAGTATCAGACATAATTCCCCTCACTGTTAAGATACATGTTTTTTATTTATGACTTAAGTAAAGCGAAGCTCACTCTCTTGTCAAAGATTCAAAAGAAACTTGTATTTTTTTCACGTTCGGCTTCCAAAGATACTTGAGCCTACTCTAATCCAGTTTGCTCCTGATTTCAAGGCGATAGGATAATCCTTGCTCATCCCCATTGAAAGCTGAATTTCATCGATTGAAAGATTCTGAGAAAGATCATGTTTTAAATCAACCAGTTGCTTAAAACACAGCTTAGCATCTTGCTCAAAGTTCTCCGTTCTGATTTTCCCAATCGTCATTAAACCTTGAAAATAAAAGTCTTCATGCCCTTTTAATAGATCAATCCCTTGAATAATTTTATCCTTACTTGTGAAACCTGATTTCTCATCTTCATCTGATGTATTGACCTGTAAAAAAACACCT
>CAXGOD010000095.1:0-7600 GCA_964011245.1 uncultured Bacteriovoracaceae bacterium
TTCATATCTTAAGGCAAGAAGAAGTTTGGCAACCAAAAGTCATACCTATCCAACCGTAAATAAAAATAGGGTCAAGAATCATATTGGTTAAGGCTGCAATCATCATAATTATTGAAGCACTTTTCGCATCTCCCTTTCCTCTTATGGCCCCATTTCCGGCCATAGGAACAGCAATAAAAATCATTCCTGAATACCAAATGGACATATAGTCCCGAACTAAAGGAAGAGTATTCTCATTTGCTCCTAAAAGAGTAAACAAAGAATCAATGGATAAGTATCCAAATGAGGAGGCTATTAAAACTAACAGAAGTGCAAAAGTTAAAGCATCAGAAGTATAACGTCTAACTTGAGTAATATCATCTTTACCAAAACTTCTAGAAACAAGAGAAGAAACTGCCGTTGCAACACCGAGCGCCAAGCTGACAAAAAACATAACAACTGGAAATGTTAAACTTATTGCGGTGAGTTCATTCTTTCCTAGAGAACTTACAAAGTACATATCTACTAGGTTAAAGCCTATAATCGATAGAACTCCCCACGCCATGGGAATGGACATTCTCAATATAGTTGAGAAAACGGGTGTATCTATCAAAGATTTTTTCATAATATATTTTAACTTTAATTATATAAAATAGATATTCTTGAAATTTATTCTAATACGACTTAGAATAACTACTTATTCTGAGGATAATTTTGTGAAATATAAGCTAAGAAAAAATCAAAAATTAAGTGTCCTAATTGTAGATGATGAAGCTGATATCAGAGACACACTTGCAACCTTTTTAGATATGATGGGAATATTCACTTCTATTGTTCAGTCTCCTGATGGATCTGATGCTACTTTCAAGCTAAAAAACCAAAATTTTGATTTTATTATTACCGATCTTATGATGCCTAAAGTGAAAGGAATTGAGTTAGTTGAGAGAATTACAAGAGAAGACACAATTGCTAAGAAGTCTTCAGGGACTCTCATTATGATTTTATCTGCAAACGTTACAGATATTGAGGTAAAAAAAGCTCTTCATTTTGGAGTAAAATATGTAATGACTAAGCCATGTACCGCTGAGCAATTTATGCAAAAAGTTGATGAAGTTATTATTAAAGAATTAAGACACAAAGTAAAAGTAATCAAAGATGAGCCTGAAGAAGAGGCCACTGAAGAGTGACCTCAAATTAATTTATAATTTAATTTTAATGATTATTGGTAGGTGATCTGAATAACCTACTTTGGATCTATCACTAAAGCTCTGTGGAACACCAGTGTAATGAGTCACTGTTCCCGTATCTCTATCAGTCCATTTCTTAGGACCTAATTGAAAACGTTTCGCTTGAATCTTAAAAGATCTAAACTTTACTTTAGCATTATCCATATTTCTTAAGACAAACATTTTATCTAGTGAACTCCAATTTCCAGCAAACCAATGAGTTCCAGCAAATAATCTTTTCCATCTTTTAAAGGCTTCAATTTCAGCATCATAAAAATCTGGCATTATAACTTCTTTAATTCCATTGGGTAATTCATTCTCTAAAGTATTGAAGTCCCCCGTGGCAATAACTATATTACTCTTAACTTTACTTGCAGCAGCTTTAAGTGTTTTAGCAGCTTCAAATCTTGCCATAGGTGGATTATGCTGACTAGGCCAATGATTTCCAAAAATAGTAATGATTTTATTATTCACCTTAATATCTACTTGCAAAATACCTCTGGTAGACTTTGCTATTCCCTCTAGGTCTACTGTGTGAAGCTCTTCACTCACAATTGGGTACTTAGAAATAACACCAACATCAATCCCTCTTGAATCTGGTCCCTCAATAAGTGAAATATATTTATAACCTTTTCCTTTAAGACCAATCTCAACAAGTTGCTCAAGAACTCTTTTATTCTCAACTTCTTGAAGTACTAATACATCTGCACCTTTTCCACATTTATGTTTTTTAATTACTTTCGATAAGTTTAAGATTTTTTGTTTAAGAACATCTTCATTCCAATCAGTAAAAAGACAGCTTTTTTGCCAGCTCTCTTTTGCTAAAGACTTACAGTAAGCTTGGATCTCAGCAGAAGCTTCTTTAACTTTTAATGGCAAGTAAGTGTAATCTTCTTTACCATCATCATGTTGCGTATCAAATAAATTCTGAACATTATAACTCATAATAGAAACAGTTTTTGCCTGCGCTGTTATGGTGAAAACTAATAGAGATGCTAGTGTAAGTAATTTCATTTTTTCTCCTAAATGATCAAACAATTGAGTCATGTATAGGAAGAATAAATCACTTTTACAAATAAAAACGTAGGTATAAGTTACTGAATATAGAGGAGTGACAAGTTGACACTATATAAGTTCATTCCAATCTATTGAAATCATAGATTCATAAAAACGTTGGATAAATCTAACCGGACAGATGTAAGTATTTTTTAGTCGTCATCTCCACCAAACATAAGGTTTCTTTCAAAATCTTCTGCAGATGTTGCACTTGCTTTAGCTTCTTCTAGAGTAATTTTGCCGTCCTTATATAGATCGGTAATATGCTGATCAAAACTTTGTGTCCCAACACCTCTTTTACCTTTTTCAATATATGTATAAATCTCAGAAATATTGTCGGGGTCGTTTATTGATTCTTTTATCCCTGGGGAAGTTATCATAATTTCTTGAGCTGCAACCCTTCCTTTACCATCAACAGTCTTTAGAAGTCTCTGACTAATAGTTGCATACAGGTTATCGGCAATTCTTGAACGAACTGCATCTTGTTCCTCTGGTGGAAACATAGAGATTAGTCTACCAATAGTATTAAGAGCATCTGTAGTATGAACTGTTCCAAAAACTAAGTGACCTGTCTCAGCAGCTTTAATAGCAATACTTATTGTTTCAGCATCCCTCATCTCCCCAATCAAAATAATATCAGGATCCTGTCTTAATGCAGATCGAAGAGCCGCACCAAAATCATCTGTATCCTCACCAACTTCACGTTGAGTTATTCTGGCTTTTTTAGGTCTATGAATATATTCGACTGGATCTTCTAGTGTAAGTATATGAACTGGTTTTGTTTCATTAACATGATTAATCATTGCCGCTAACGTTGATGATTTACCAGAACCAGTTGCTCCTGTTACTAAAACAAGTCCATTATGGGTACTTGCAATTTTATTAACAACAGGTGGTATACCAAGTTGTTCAGTAGTTGGAATTTCAGCATTTATCAGTCTTAGAATAATTCCCATCTTACCTTGGTAGCGAAATAAGTTATAACGAAGACGACAAAGTTTTGGGATAGCATATGATCCATCTAACTCTTTTTCTTTATCAATATTTTCACGAGCTTTTTCATCTTTAACTAGTAATAGAGCAATGTCTCTTACATCTTCATATGTATAAGGATCAACCTTAACTGGCACAAGATCACCACGCATTCGAAAACAGGGTCTTTCATTCGTTCTAATATGAATATCAGAAACATCGTTTTGAGCTGCTGACTTCACCAACTTTACAAAGTCTTCTTTTGAGAATGCCATAATAATTATCCTTATTTTGAATACTTATCGACATAATTAAATATTTATTAATTTAATTTTAAAAGAGTTTTGAAATACCAATTGCTATAAAAAAGAACAGAGAGACAAGTAAAACCAAATTACTCCCCCATCCATTTCTGTAATCAGCTTGAAGACCTTTTGAGTTATTTAGAAAAAGAAGACTTAGAGCTAAACAAGGAACAAAAAGGGCTCCTATAAACGCATAGGCCAGTTGAATTGATTCAAATTTAACCCATAAACTAGTGATTGGAATGAGTGCTAGCGCCCAAAGAAAATACTTATAGTCTTTTTCTTTAGATAAATCCTTATCAAGTCCCTCAGCTTTTTGTAACCTTCGAAAATCGGCAAACAAATAAGGCACACTTTGCCAAACTCCAAGCATACTGGAAAATACACCTGCCCAAAAACCAAAAAGAAATAACCAATATCCAGTTACTCCAAATTTAGTTTTAAATAGTGTAGCTAAGACTGTTGATATTTGTCCTTTGTCGACACCTTCAAAATTTAACTCTGAACCAAGAATGACCATTCCAACACTAAATAATGCTGTTAACATATATGCAATAGTTAAATCTATTTTGCAGGTTTTTAATCCCTCTTTGCTATCTCTTCCATCTTCTCGTATCCAATAACCATAAGAAAGAATTGTTAGTGTTCCCCCTACTCCTCCTATGAGTCCTATAAGCCAATTAGAGCCTTCTTTTGGAATACTTGGAATAAATCCTACAGCGAAGTCAGAGAAATTATTTATAAAAAAGAAGCTGCCTACAATAACGACAATAAACATAATACCGATTAAAACCGACATCACTTTTTCGAAAGACTTAAAACTTCCCTTTAACGCCAAGCTGACGGCCAAGAGGCTAT
The DNA here is from genome assembly GCA_964011245.1 of uncultured Bacteriovoracaceae bacterium. GTDB lineage: Bacteria > Bdellovibrionota > Bacteriovoracia > Bacteriovoracales > Bacteriovoracaceae > CAKZJW01. Next base: position 4,397 of record CAXGOD010000095.1, read on the forward strand.
GGACAATTCCCCATATAACCTTAGAAGTTTGCTGGTCACCTATTGGAATTAATGCACTCATAGCAGCTCCACAAGAATTGATAAGCGCTCCACCAACCATATAACTCCAAATAACGAGGTACGCCATAAAGATCCACTGAATCCATTTCCCCAAGTCATTGATCCACCCCTCTAACAAGGTGTGCTTTGTAGCTATTTGGAAACGAGCAAGTCCCTCAGTTAAGAACAGCTTTAAAATTCCACCTAAAATAGGAGCCCATAAAACAGTAAGTCCTAATTTATTACCAGCAAAGCTCGCAGTTATAAGGTCTCCTGCACCTACTCCTGTTGCCGCAACAAGGATTCCTGGAGCAATAATATAGTAGAATTTTTTAAGTTTGTTATCCATGAGTTATTTTACAACAGATTTTTTACCATTGAAAAAACAATATGCTTTTCCAATAAAAGAAACTTCATTATCTTGAACAACAATTCCGCTACCATCTGGACATGCATAAACAGGCTCTCCCAAAGACTTTGAGTATCCGAGTAGTTCAACATCATATCTTTTAGAGTTTTTATAATGAGGAAAAAATTCAAAATCAACTAGACTCATGCCTTTTAAGTTTTTTAGGTTCTCATCATTTTCATCTTTATCAAAATCAGGAATCCCAGCAAGACCAATAGTTTTTGTCATGATGATTCCTCCTGCACTAAGACCTGTAAGCACTCCACCATTTTTTACAAACTTTTTTAATTCCCCAAGCATTTTAGCCTTTCTCAGATGCTTTAAGAAATAATATGTATTTCCACCTGATAGATGGATGACATCTGATTTTAAAACTTCTGTTTTTAAGACTTCTGTGAAGGGCTGGTCAATAGGAAAGTTAATTATATTGTGAATATTAAATCGTTCGTATTGTTTAATGAACTCTTGAAAGTCAGAGTCACATAAATAAGAACATGATGGGATATAAGTAATCTGTGGAGAATCAGTATGAACAAGGTCAATTAGACGTTTATCTAGTTGCGTGTTTTCGTAATCGTGTCCTCCACTATAAAAGACAAGTTTCATAGACCTTCTCGGTATTCCTTTACGATTTCGAAAAACTGCTTAACCATTGACTTGGTAGCTGGTGTTAACTTTGGAGTGTCGTGAGGATTTACATTTTGTAGTTCACTGAACTCCTTAATTAAAGTGTAAATCTGCTCACTAGATAATTTATTCTTCTTTTTAAGGATCTTCTCAACGATGACACTTATTGAGTCACCTGTAACTCTTTCGACTTTATTAATAACGGATGAGCGCATAGATATTTCTAATATTTGCTTATCAAAACTCTTCTTAGAGTGTTTTATATTTATTTGAACCAGCTTCCAATATAAATCTTGAAATGTCTTAATCATTTTCTTTCTATAACTAGTGAGTTCAAGATCCTTTTTTGTTGCATAGTTTGATTTGATAATATCAATAAACTCTTCAGCAGTTATTTTATCCTTTCTAGCAATAATCATTTGAGGTAATTCTCTCATAATATCTCGCATGCAAAAGATCGCATCCCAAGACACACCGTCGGAGACTTTTACAAGACCTTTTTTAGACTTCGCTCTTTCAAAATGTGAGTACACTTTTCTAAATTCTTTAACAGTTGGCAGCTGATTCCTAATTAAATAATTGATATCATCTTCAGCAAAGCCAATCTTATATAGAATATTTCTATTTTTTGTCTCTTCAAAAGTTTGATCGAATTGTTCTAGTGACCAATGTTTTTTAAATAATGATATCGACTTCTTTTCACCTGTAAAAATATAGTCTACAAGTTGGGCAAAAGTTTGAACGATGTATCTGGCCTTATCTCTTTGCTCAATAATTGAAGTTGAATAGCGGTCTACATCATCATAACGATACTCTGAATGAAAAAGTCCAAACTGACGAATAGATCCATAGTCTATGATACCTCCATCCATTAGAACATTGTCGCCATCCCAATCTAACCAACAGAAGATATACTCATTCTCAAAGACGGCGGCCATATACCCATAAGTTTCAGCAAATTTTCTTAAAAAGAAATCATACTTTCCTTTAAGTTTTGGACAACTTTCCCATCCGGGCTGGTTTCGTTGAGACTCAATATAATAGTCAGTTAATGACTTAACATAATCAAAATTATTTTGCTTCAAATAAATAAAAAAGTGAGAAGGTCTTAATAGATTTTCATGGGCCCTAATATTTACAGCATAACCTTTTTCAAATTCTAATACAGCCAAGACTCTTTCTGTCTCTACCCCATTACTAAAGAAGACTTCGCTAAATAAAGCCTGCGCTATACCTTCGTCAATTTCGGCGTATCCACAGCCATATGATATGCTTGGGTCACCATTTTCAAAAAATTTATTAAATTTTGTTGTAGCAGGACTTAATCTCGTAGCACCTGTTCCACAACTGCTTACATCCCAAGTCTTTCCCTTATGCTTAACTTGTCCATTCCAAACAGATCTACCGTCTCCGGAACTTTTTCCCTGCTTATTATCATGCTGAAGCTGCAGATATCTTGTGGCCATATAAGTACCAGACTTCATTTCTTCAGTTGGATAAACTCTTCCATTCATTTGATCGAATTCATTTACAATGATTATGCCAAAGGTATTTAAAATAGTCTTTTCTAGCTCTTTTGTGACAATGTTTTTGTGATCTGAAGGAATCAGCCCCATTTCTTTTGCAAGTTCAAAGTTAAAGAATCGAAGTTTTCCACCCTTTCTTGTCCTTGCTGGATAATCAACAAATCCTTGAGGCACAACTTTTTTAAACGGATGGGACCCATCCAGTTTTTCAAACTTGATATAAGCTGATTTTTTATTTTGAGTATTTTTTGCTGTTTGCATAATTTTCAGACATCCTGTCAAAAATAATCATTCCTAGTACTATTATAGGCAGATTAACAACAAGATTCCAAATGTATAAGTTTTTCAGCCTTTAAGTGCTTTTAACTTGTCTGACACTTTCGCTCGGGCAACTATAAAATGTTTATCTGAAAGATCAAACCCCTTAACAATTAGGCGGATTTCTTCAGATTCTATATTTTCAACAACACCATCACTCGCTGCAAGAGCAAAAAGAGATTCAACTAAAGAATACCGAGCATCTCTATCAAGTACCTCTTTTAATCTAAAAATATAGAGATGATTCTCAAGACCTGCTAATTCTTTAATATTATGTATTGCTAT
>CAXGOD010000096.1:0-7585 GCA_964011245.1 uncultured Bacteriovoracaceae bacterium
CATCTTTTTTGAATGTGTTAGTGCAGCAATTACAATAATTTACACATCGTTAATTATAAGTGTATGATCACCAAAAATTATTTAACTATGAGGAATATATGTCAGAAAATTATTTAAACTTAACAGGAATTGAATTTACTGAGTTTAGCTCTGAAGATCCTAAGGCCCTTCATAATTTGTTTCAAGCTTTTGGCTTTTCTCGTCTAATGAGGCACGAAGAAAAGAAAATCGATCTTTATCAACAAAATGATATTGTTTTTCTTTTAAACTATGAGCCTCAATCCTTTGGTTCAGACTTTTATAAAAATCATGGTCCATGTATAAGTGCAATGGGTTGGAGAGTTGAGAATTCATCAGCTGCACATGGTACAGCAATTACACGTGGAGCAACTAACGGAACTGATAAAGGTGATTACAAAACGAATAGCAATACTATTCCAGCAATTTATGGAATCGGTGATAGTCTAATTTATCTTGTTGATACCAAAGTAGAAGGTGATCGCTATGAACAAATGGGATTTAAAAAATTAGAGAACCCAGATAGCGTTCCTGGCTTAGGCTTCACAGTGATGGATCATTTAACTAATAATGTTCAAAAAGGTGAGATGGCCAGATGGTCTAAGTTTTATAAAGAAATCTTTGGTTTTACTGAAGTAAGATACTTCGATATTAAAGGTGCTAAGACTGGGTTAACTTCATACGCACTTCGTTCTCCAGATGGGAGCTTTTGTATTCCAATAAATGAGGGAAGTGATGCAAAGTCTCAAATCAATGAATACTTAGAAGAGTATAAAGGAGCTGGTGTTCAGCATATTGCATTTTTAACTGATGATATTATTTCTTCAGTAGCAGCTATCCAAAAAGCAGGTATTTTAACATTAGATATGGATGATGAGTACTACCAAGAGGTTTTCGATAGAGTTCCTAATGTAACAGAAGATCATAAAAGACTTCAAGAGCTTCAAATTTTGGTTGATGGTGATGATGAGGGTTATTTGTTACAAATCTTTACTAAGAATGTTATCGGTCCAATCTTTATTGAAATCATTCAAAGAAAGAACCATTTATCTTTTGGAGAAGGCAACTTTGGGGCCCTTTTTAGATCAATTGAAAGAGACCAACAAAAACGTGGTTACCTAGATTAATAAGTATATTTATGCACGTGAATACAGACATTTACGTGTCTAATCCCTATGCTTTTTAGTAATCTTTTTCTAGCTCTTTACCGAAAAGAGGTTATGGATGAAAAACGTAAAGACATTCAAAAAACTTAACTTCTATTCGTAGTAAACACTTTAATATATTAAAAAACCAATTTATCATTTTATTTTTAGTTGGTTTTATAAATATATCTATAACCATTTCAGATAACTTTGTTAAAAATAGTTTTTTAGCTCAATATAAACAATATGTTTTTCCAGTCACTATTCCTATAATCATTTTTATGATGGCCTTAATCTTAAAGAAATTGTTCTTTATTAAAAAACGAACTGAGGCTTTGATTAGTTATGTTTATAAAATTACTAATGATGAGAATAAGTTTAGAAGCCTGTTTGAAGGTGCGATTGATGGCCATGCATTAGTCGATCCTATCAATGGTGTCATTGACTTTAATAATTCTTTTAAAAATTTATTAAAGCTTAATGATCAAACGAAGTTTTTATTATAACATTTTGTCCATACAAACTATAGGGTAGATATTAATAACTCCCTAAACTTTTCAGATTTCAAACAACAAGCTTTAGATAATGGACTTGCTAAAGGCTATTGGAAAATTCAAAATTTAGAGGGAGAAATTATACCAACTTATATAGCATTAACTAAAATAATTCTGGATAATGATAATTATCTTATGTTATCAATTCACGACGAAACACATAATGAACAGAGACAAGATCAGCTTAAAAAAAAATTACTGCAAAAGCTGTGGAGTCGACTAAAGCAAAATCCCAATTCTTAGCAAATATGACACACGAACTTAGAACCCCACTTAATGGAATACTGGGTATTAGTGAGGATCTTTTACTTAATAATGAAACAAAAAGTTTGCAAGAAGAATTAGCTATTATTAATTGGAGTGGTAAGACTCTTTTAAGCCTAGTAAATGATGTATTAGATTACTCTAAGTTAGAAGCTCAAAAAGTTAAACTTGAGAACTTACCGATAAGTACACAGGAGTTAGTTAGAACTCTCATTAATACGTTCTCTATAACTGCAGAAAAAAAGAAGTTATTTTTTGATATTGAACTTGATGAATCGATGCCTGAATATTTTTTCGGTGATAAAATTCGTTTACAACAAGTTTTAATAAACTTAATTGGTAATGCGATTAAGTTTACCTCTGATGGTTCAGTAAAACTAAAATAAAAATAGAAAATGAAAAAAGTGAAAATGATATTTCTTTAGGGTTTTATGTCTTTGATTCTGGCATTGGGATACCTCAAGAAAGTATTGGTAAACTTTTTAATTCATTTGAACAAGCGGATAACACAACGACAAGAAAATTTGGTGGTACAGGTTTAGGATTATCAATATCAAATCAGATTGTAAGACTTTTCGGGGTTACAATAAAAGTTGAAAGTGTTGAGAGTAAAGGATCTTGTTTTTCATTTAACTTTGAAACAAAAAAGCATATTCAATTGAATACTGTTAAAGAAAAAGTAGATGTTGAGTCAATTGAATTACTTCCAGCAACATTAATTAAAAAAATCTTGATCGCGGAAGATAATAAGATTAATCAAATTGTAGCCATAAAATACTTTGCTCGTTTAGGTTTTACAAACGTCTCTGTTACAGAAAATGGACAAGAGGCTTTGGAAATGACCCTGAAAAATAAGTATGATTATCTCTTTATGGACATGCAAATGCCTATAATGGATGGAGTTAAAGCAACAGAACTAATCTATGAGAAAATACATTTTTTAGAAGCGCCAATTATTTTAGCAATGACTGCAAATAATGGTGATGAAGATAAAAGTTGTTGTGAAAATGCTGGTATGGTTGGTTTTTTAACAAAACCTTTAGATATTGAAGAAATCAAAAAAATGATTATAGGATTTGAGCCAGATAAAAAGAATGCGGCTTAAGCATTTTTAATCGTGTAGATAACAAATCCATCTTTATAGCTTTTATCAATAGTATCAGGATCAATAATGTTTTTCACTGGGATTTTGCTTACAAAACTTTCAACCTTTGAAATTTTGTCTCTAGAGTCTGAATCATTCTTTTCAAAGTTATAGTTCCTATGCATAGTTACTCGTAACTCTCTGTCTTCAGCTCTTAGCTCAACATTTACTGCTTCATGCTTTGAGGCCGGGATGCGAATCTCATAACCAGATTTATCAGCAAGCTCAGTTATTTTGGTTTCTATTCTTCCAAAACTATAAAAGGGGTCTTTACCTTTTTCAATTCCAAGTTTATATTCTTTTGTTAAGTCTGCACGTAGGCTATGAATTAATTTTTCTTTTTTTCCAACAAGGTTTCTCAACATGAATTCTTGTTTTGCATTTATTTCTTTATAGTCATTTTCAAATTTTTTAGTCTTTGCTATTTTTTTCTTGTTACCAACAGACTCAATTTGATTTATTTCTTTACCGTAGTGTTCTTTTCTCCCTTCAACCTTTTTATGATGCTTGCGTTCATTATTCGTTAACATATCTTTGTTAAACTTTTTTTGTTTAAGTAGGGCATGTTGGAACTTATCTTGTTCTCTCGTTTGTTGCATTTGATAAACATCTCGAGTCATATTCATTTTGCTTTTATGCATATCATCTGTATTTAATGACTCTTTATTATGATTTTGAGTTTGTTCAATTTTTCTTTTATCTATCTTTCTTTGCAATTTTTGTATTTCGACTCTTGCCTCTTGATTCATATCTTCAATTTGAAGTTGATTTTTCATAGAAGCATTATTTGTTTTAGCTGCATGCAATTCTTTTAAATCATTCTTTCTTTTTAAATGGTTATTTTCAATTCTTCTCTGTTCATCAGATGTAACAGCTTTTGATTTTTCTAGACTTTCTCTTGCTTTTTCAAGAACTTGTTCATTTTTAAGTAGTCGTCCTTGAAGTTTAGCATCGTGAGCTGCTTGAATATTTGATAATTCAATTTTATGAGAAAGCTGCATCTCTTGTTTTTGCTTAGTTTGAACGTTCTTTGTTTTATCAAGTTCATTTTTATGAGTTTCACCAAGACGCTTCATCTCATGTTGATGTTTCTTTAAAGCTGAATTTCTTTCATTTGCTGGAGACATTTTCATTCTAAGACTCCTGCTGGAACTTTACCGTATGGACTATCACAAGTTTGCTTCGCAGAACCAGTATAACCAGGGCATATCCATGTTCTTAAGACATCAACGGCTAAAAGAGTTTGGCCTCCGTTATATGCTATATAGCTAACAGGGTCTAGGGTAGAAGTAACCAAGTGCCCATTTGGTGAATCTTTCATTTGTACTTTATTTTTAACAACAAACTGATAAACACGATACTCAGCAAACGCTGATGAAACAGATAAGGCAATAAGAAAAGTGAAGACTCTAATTAATGTAATGACTTTAAATCCTTTAATAAATCATGCTCAACAACTTTAATAAAAGATCTTATAAAAATCTTTCTTTCATTATCACTTAAACTTGTAAGTGCCGTTTTTTTTCTTTCAGAAGATCTGTGTTTAGAAAGTTTCTTAAAAACATCTCGAACATTTCGATTAGCAACTCTAAAACTAAGTGGCTCACCATCTCTGATATCTTTATTAATCCAGTCTTCAAAAAATAAAGGATAGTACCCAGTCTTGGCCAGGTTAAGATAGTTCTTCATTTCGTTATTAATTTCTTTCATGCGACTCCTGTCAAATTTGGACTTCCTGTCCTTCTTCTATTTTATGCTGTAATGGTCGACTATTTCGAGCATGCAGCTTTTTCCTACATGATTTCATTCCCAAGATTAAGTACTTAGATGATAAAATGTTTTGAGGAGTTAGAAAAACGTATGAGTAAAAAAGTCTACTTTTGTACAAACTGCCGAAAAAGGATAGATAAAGTCCAGAACTTACTCTTTGTAGAGGAGTCTAAGCGTGGCTTTTGCAGTGAAAACTGTATTGTAGAGTTCTTTTCACCTTATATGGAGGTGTTTGACCATGAAGAACTTGAATTTAGACATATGGCCGGACTTGAGAGCTCAGAAGTAGGTGTAGAGATCTTTCAAGATCGCGATCTTTTTGATCGAGTACTCTATAGTCCCACCGAGATTTGGTATGAAAAAAATGAAATTCAAGAAGAATACTATACACATATATTAAATTTTGGTGACAATAACGAGTTATACTACATCATCATTTGTAGTTATTTTGAAGGTGAGCCGTCTTTTGTCTTTTTTAAGAGTGTTACACGTTCAGTTAATCTGGTCAATATGTACCGTAAGCTTAAGAGAATGGATGATAAGATTATCAGCTCAGAAACTAACCTTGAGTCATTTTCTGAAGAGGTAGATGGCGAAGAGGGTGATGAGGCTTTAGAAGAAATAAACTTACCTGCTGAGTTAGTAGAGGACTTAGAACTTAAAAAATCAGAATATTTAGCTGACTTTATTGAGCGCAGAAAAGATGATGACATAGAAATTGAAAAGTTCCTAGAGTACGATCAATACCTAAACTTAACACTAGAAGACCCAGATGAAGAATACTTACAAAAAGATGATTCTGGAGATGAAATTATGACCTTCATAAAGAGTTTCCAGATGAATGGAAAATCATTTTTTTATATTGCATGTTGTGTAAAGCTAACACTTAACTCAATGACTGAAAAAGTTATGATTCCTGTATTAACATTTCCTTCTATGGATTCTGATCTCTATAAGTTTTATGCTGTAGGTGAGAAAAAGAATGGAAAGCTTAAAAGTTAACTTTCCATTGAATTAGAATGATACCTGTCTGTAGTTATTACTATGATTTTGAACAAAAGTACTACATACGCTGTTAGCGTATGAGTTGGCTGCACTTTCACATTGTTGGTTTGGTTGGAGACAATACAATCTTCCATTGTAAGGAACTTGTTGGTAACAACAACCGTTTGTTGAAATATAATAATCTTCTTTGGCATTCATACAGCCCATATATGCATTAACGGAATTTGCTGCAATCACCATAACACCATTAACTTGCTCCGCTCTAGGGTAGCTGAAAGTCGGCGGCATCATTTCTTTATTTAATGTCATATAGTAAGGTGTATTTGCTTGGTTATGAACACACTCAGCAATTCCTAGTTTATAAGAGTTTCCACCATTTTGAACGTGAACAGGCACAAAACAAGTTCCTGCTGTACTAGACTGAGCAAATGTTACTTTAAATCTTCTTTCATCTGAACTGTGCTGACACATTCCGAAGTATCCAACGTTCCCACCACTGTACTGAAGTGAGATATCACAGTTGTCAAAGCCTGGCTCACTAGATCCACCGCCATTAGTTCCTGTTGTTCCTATAGTACCATTATCACCCGTTGTTACGCCTGGTCCATCTGGTTTAACGAATTCTTGGTCGCTAATAGAGTCATAGCTTGGTGCTGTTGGGACACGAGTCCTAACTGGAGCATCACAAGATACAGTAAAAATAGTTAAAATCAAAAATCCTAGGAGTAATTTCATTTCCTCTCCATATTTAAATACTCTGATAGGCTTATCGGTTATTTTTTCCAAATATTAATTGTTTTTATTTAATAGGGTAAAATATGGTAAACTATTAGAAATACGTATGAAAAACTTATTTGCTAGCTTAATTATATTCATTTCTCTGATTATCTTTGGTGCAGGTGCACTCTTTGTAAGTCCGTATTATTTTTACGGGAAAATTTTAAAAAATTCCTATTATAGCCAGTGGTACTCAGTTTCAAATTTGAAAAAGGGTCACTTAATGCCAAAGGGCCTTCTGAATATTGAAAACTCAACCCTTGGTAATGGTAATCTGTGGAAACAGTTTCACCTTATTGATGTTTTAATTCCATTGCCCATAAGAAATCCGTTTTATTATGCTTCACCAGTTCTAAAGTATATTAAAGAGAGTAAAAGAACAGAAATTGGTTTAAAGATCTATGATGGAAGTGAAAGGGAGATCTCTAAGCTCTATTTTATGCAAAATAAATTATTTCCAAGTGATATTAATGGTCAAAAGTTATTTCAACTACCTATTGTAAAAAAACATTTAAAAAGTATAAAACAAGAACAGATTTGGAAGGATATATTTACTAAGGAGCTAGGTGAGTGGAATATCCCTTTTGCTGAGATGGCCTATAACTTATATATCCTGCACTTAAGAACAAAGTTATTACCTGAAAAATACATAAACTTTGGTCTTGTTAAAGATTCGATGACAGCAGTGATTGAGTTAGAGTCTAAGAATAAAGACTATATAACAGAACTTCTTTTAACAAAAAGCAGTGGGGTTATTTATTCTTTTGTTTTAATTTCTGAAAGAGATAATGAAGAAAGCCAACAAATTCGCTATAAGTTCTTAAATGAAACACAGTTTCAAGGTGGAAGTATCCATTTGTCTAAGATTATCTATCGAGAGTTCAAGGCCCTTGGTTATAATAGACAGG
>CAXGOD010000097.1:0-7512 GCA_964011245.1 uncultured Bacteriovoracaceae bacterium
ACGACCACCACTTTTCATAGCGTGGTGTAGGCCACCTCCAAGATGAAAAGCAAACATCGTTTTTAAGGCAAACTCACAAGTAAGAATTGTTCCACTTACTTGATGAGAAATTCGTTTAAAAAGATCATCAACTTCTCTTTTTGCACCTTCAGGTTTGTAACGATGATAAGATCCATTAGGAGCAACTAACTCAAAAGCTTGCATTAAGTCTTTTGTAGGGTCCTGATAGAGTCGGTTTATAAATTTTTTATCATGGGCGAAGATTAATTGTTCTTTCGTTGGAGCAGTTAAATCATCAAGAAAAAGCTTATCTTTTGGAAAGTTTTCTTTGATAAAGTCTAATACCAAACGGCCTCTTTGGCCTAGAAGAGGGATCTCAATTCCATAATCGATCAAGTTTAAATGGGTGTCTTTATTAAATACAAACATAAGGTCTTCATTTTACAACATCGACTGAGTATCTGTCTCGGATATAAACATCGCTAAAGACCTAAAATTACTGATAGTTTTCTCCGATAAATAATTGTGAAAGTATTTAGTTATATAATTCTTATTTTTAGTCTCTTTGTCAGCATGGCTTTTGCTTTTGCAAACTCAGGCATTGATTCAAATTGTAATCAGTTTGTGAAAGATAACAATTTAATTAAATTCTCAAACTCTTCAAAGATTTATGGGACATATGAATCTAGAAAAAAAGATTATGAATATCTCAAAATGAAAAACTATCAGATTTCTGACTATTACAAAAATGTTGAGACATTTAAGCCAAGTGGAGATTATGAACAGGATAAATATCATGCTCTTTTTGACACTGAAAGAACTTTCAATTGGAACAATATCAAGTCCACGTATAAGAATACAATTGAAGGTGTTAATAATGAAGTCGTAAAAAGCGATTACAAACGTAAATACTATGATTTAAAAGGAAACTTTAAATCAACTTATACTTGTACAAACAATACGGACTGTTTGGCCTATAAAGCATATTGCTCCGAAGAGGTCGCTAAAAAAAGTATCACTGACAAAATGAAACAATACATGAGAATGAATCAACATTGTCTTAGGGGCAATAAGGATATCTCTGAGTATGAAGAGTTTATAAATACTTGTGACGATGTTATTGAAAACTTAAACTATGTGAAGGCTCAAGGTAATGCATTAAATAAAATTGCAAAACTTAAAAACTCAGAGGCAGAAAACTTCTTTAACGAAGTTTATCATGAGTTTTCTGAGTTTAAAGATGATTGGGATGCTCTAAAAAAAGATATGCAAGATAAGCTTGATGATTATAACAAGGAACAAGAGTTACTTGCTGAAGAGGAGCTTCTTAAAAAAGAACTAGCACAAAAAAATGCTCTTTTAGATCCTGTTAGGGATGAATTCCTAAAATGTGCTGGTATTTCAAAGGCCAGAGATAAAGATATATTAGGGAGAGATCTAGCTGATGGTGTCTGTAAGCGCTTAGGGGATCCGGTTAGTCCACTTACTATGGAGTATCAAACCATTGACTTTGAAAATGACCAAGTCATTGATGAATTAGAAAAGGATATGAATAATATTCAGAACCATGTATTAGATGATCTCGCCGCGCAGATTAGTCAAAAGGCCTTTCATGAATCGGCCATGAGTGTTTGGGCGATCACGAATCCAACACCAAGAAATGTAAAAGAAGCAGAAGCTACTGTTTGTAAGCATACACCAAAGCTTTGTAAGATGGATGATTTTAAACTTATTTTTAAAGATGCATTTTCCGAGTTTCAAAATAAGATAAAGAAGAAACCACTCAAAGTATTAGATGCAGTTGGAAAAGAAGATATTTTAAAATCAGATGTTCTTCCTTTAATGAATAAGATGAATGCTATTTGCTCTAATTATAATAAGTATATGGCCAAAAAGAACTATGAAGAAAATCTCGCTGCACAAGAACAGAGAAGGCGAACGGTTGCTGTTGATAATACTTATGTTCATAATCAGACTTTTATAAACTTTCAAGCAGATCAAAGACGCTCTGAGTTTAACTCCAGAGAAGATGGTCTTATGGGTAAACTGCTTCCTCTGTATGATGAAGTCTTAAACTCAGAGCTTGGTTATCTTTTTATTACAGATAGGTTTAAAGAAGGGATTGGAACTTTCTCAATTAATCAAATGCATGAAAAATGTATGAGTGGAACTAGTAATGGTAAGATTTTTAATCCAACGGGTAACTCAGGAGAACTTGTCTCAACAGTAGATCTTTTAGTGGCCGATAAAGAATTTAAAACTCTAGTTACCGATGAGCTTTCAAAGATCGATGATGACTATGGGCAGATAAGAGATTTAGAAGAAAATGAAATTACAAACTTTCTTGGAGCTGATAATACAAATAAAGGTGAGATGCTTGAACAGTATTTAAAAACAAATCCTTTAACAATTATAAAAATGTTGCAAGATAATCCAAATTCCGATTTCGCTATGGCCCTTTGTAGTTATATTTTATCTATTGAAGATGAAGACTATAGAAACAGAATTCGAGACTGGGTTTTAGCTGGAGTTGGAGCAGTTGCTGGAGTGGCATTGATGTTTACTGGGATTGGCTCTCCTGTTGGTGCAAGTCTTTTAGCGCTAAGTATAGGGGCTACAAGCCTAGAGGTCATGAATATTATTGAGGACAAAAACCAGCATGCAAAAAACGCTCAGTATATTGAACAAGCTGCTGCTACAGCCCAATATGAAATTGATATGGCCATTGATGATGTCTTAAAAGAGAAAAAAAACTCTGAAGGAACTATAAATGATATTGTTTGGATTGCAGGACCTGATCTTTTAGGTTTTGGAATAGGTAAAATCGCAAAGTCGATGAAGCTTCTCAAGCGTGGAAAGTCGATGACAAAACTTGCACGCTTAAATAATGTAATTGATGCAGGAAGTGATGGAAGAAAGATTGCTGATGTTACAGATGAAGCAAGTCAAGTCATGCGTGGTCTAAAACGTATGCAAAAAATTGCAGGAGAAGCTCATTTAAAAAATGCCACCCAATTTAAAAATCTAACAAATGAAGAGACATTACAGCTAGGAGCTCTATTTTCTAGATTAGATGATGCGCAAGCCGCTAAGCTTTTAAAGAAGTTTGATGAGTTAGAAAATGCTACAGAGATGAAAAGGTTCTTAAATAAACTTCATGTCAATGTAGATGATTTTATTGATGCAGGTAAAGTTAACCTTAACAAAGTAATTTCAGAAGTTGAGTCCTCTAAAATCAGAAAGTTAAAATCTTTTGAGGAAATTAATAAAGAAGTAATTAAGGTCACAAATGGTATTGTTACTCCAAAAAAAATAAAAAGAACGGCCAATACAACTACTGATTTAAATAAGCTATATACTGTCGTTAGGGGAAAATCGACAACTAAGATTCTCAATAATTTAGATGAGCAAGTTGAATATATTGTGAAAGAAATACCGGGATTAAATAAAGAACAAGCAAAACTATTAATTCAGCAGGCCCATTCTCGAAATTCATCTATTGTGTTTGGAGGAAGTCGAATAAGAGGTGACTTTAAGCCAGGAAGTGACTTAGATGTCGGTTTTGGTAATTTAACTGGGACACAAGCTGGAAAGATAATTAAAAAAGCAGATAGGGTTGAAGGAGGACTTCCTTTAGAGAAAACAAAAATAGTTCCTGGTAATCATACAAATTCAATTCCTAAGATTGAATCACCTGAAGAATTCTTTATGAGAAAAGGTGTTCGAGGGAAAAACGATCTTCGTGCAGGAGAAGAATATATACCTTCGGGTTCCATAACTATAAAACCTGATGGTACAATAATTAAAACCATTCCAATTGAGTAGATATGAACAAATATAGTTTCCTTGAAAGAGGAAGAAATCAAATTACTAAATATTTTAAAGATAAAGTAGTAATATCTTTAAAAGATCTTGAAAACTTTGCTCCACAATACCAAGAATTCATAACACAGATGAAGGCCGATGATGAACAAGAAGGTGATCCTGAGCATTTCTTTATTGATCATGGTTACTCTAGTTTTGCTGAGATAGTTCAGGATCAAAAAGAAAATTATTTAAAAGAAGTTATCTCTGAGTATTTATTTGTAGAGTTTTTTGGGTGTTTCTTTAATAATGAATCAGAACACTTAATAACGCATCTGCTAAACATTACGTTTGCAAAAGAGAGCTTAGTGCTTGAAATTGGGTACATTACTCGTTCTTAGTGCGTAGCAGTAGGCTCTTTAAAGAAATTGTTGAAAATACGTATCACTTTGTGTAAATTTGGGCATCTAAAACACTGAAGGAGATACAAAATGGCAATCGAAAAAACATTTTCAATCATTAAGCCTAATTCAACTGGTGACAACAACATCGGTAACATCATCGCAATTTTTGAAAAAAATAATTTAAGACTTTCTGGAGCTAAATTTACTCAATTAAGTAAAGAAAAAGCAGAAGGTTTCTATATCGAGCACAAAGAAAGACCTTTCTTTGGTGAGCTTGTAGATTTTATGATCTCTGGTCCGGTTATGCTTATGTGTCTTGAAGGTGAAGACGCTGTAATGAAAAACAGAGAAATTATGGGTGCTACTAATCCTGCTGAAGCTGCTGAAGGTACAATCAGAAAGCTATATGCTAAATCAATTGGTGAAAACTCAGTTCACGGATCTGATTCAGCTGCATCTGCTGAAAGAGAATTAGCATACTTTTTTGAAAAGAATGAATTAACAGATAGATTCTAATTCCAGAACTATCACTCTAAAAATAAAAAGATATACAACCCGGCGAATGCCGGGTTTTTTTTATTTTATATGCTTTTTAATCTTACCAAGAGAAATTGTTTCACCAAGATGAACTATCTTTCCATCAGGCTTTTGTACAAAGTAGGCAGGGACACCAACAATACCGTACTTTCTTAAGAAGTCAGTAATGTAGTCATCTCTTTTGGTCCAGTCAGCAACTAAAAGCTCAACACCTTTTTCTTTAGCAAACTTTTCGAAACCAGATGTTTCAAGCACAATTTTTTTATTAACCTTACAAGTAAGGCACCACTTAGCTGTAAAATCAATAAAGACCCACTTCTTTTCATTTGCTAATCTTTTCATTTCAACCTCAGACCACTTATTCCAAGTGAGACTTCCTTGTTTAATTGAAGTTGAAGCAACAGCAGTATCAACCGCAAGCCCTTTGTTATTAACAAAAACTGTTGTCATAACAGCAGGAAATAAAAAGAAAATCACGTTCCATACAAAAATCCTTGTTACGTATTTTCTTAAGAAGAAAGCAAAGAATAGAGAAGCGAATACTGTGTTTAAATAAATCCCTGCGTAAGAAAAATCAATTAAATTAACAAGGACGTCATATAACCAAATAAAAGTTAATAGAAGTGTAAAGCCTAATAAATATTTAAGCTTATCCATCCATGTTCCAGGTCTTGGTAAGAATGATACTAACTTAGGAAATATTGCCGTAAGAATAAACGGGAAAGCTAGACCAACTCCAACAAAAAAGAGCATTAGGAATATGTTTAAGTTACTAGTAGTAAAAGCAAATGTAAGTGCTGTTCCTAAAAACGGAGCAGAACAAGGTGTCGATAGGATTGTAGCTAGTATCCCATTAACAAAGTCTCCAGTAACACCAGTTTTGATCTGTGCGTTTCCTAGAGTCTTACCACCTGGAGTTACAAATTCAAATAGGCCAAACATGTTTAGCGCCATTACAAACATTACAACCATCATTGAAAAAACAAAGCCTGGAGACTGTAATTGAAAGCCCCAGCCGACTTTCTCTCCGCCTGATTTCATGAGTAGGACTACAAGAGCAAGGACCATAAAAGAGAGAATGACTCCTGCTGAGTAGGCTAGATTATGTTTCATGATCTTTGACTTAGGCTCATCACTATGAACAACAAGACCAAAGAGTTTAAGTGATATAACAGGTAATACACAAGGCATAAGGTTTAAGATTAAACCTCCTAAGAAAGCAAAAAGAATATAATAGAGCATATTCTTGGCATCAAAGGGCTCAGCATCAGCTTTTTTTATTTGATCAATTGGAGTTAGAGTTTTAAAAAAGTTATCAAGGCTCTCGTCTCCAGTCATAGAGAATTGATAAAAAGTATGCTCAATAACTGTAGGAGCAATATCTGGAGATAAATTTAGAAGAAACTTTGCTCTTACACTTTTAGTGAATATTCCATCTTCAGGAAGAGGTTGTTCCGGTTCTTCATAGATCCCATCCCAATCAATATAAATTCGACCATACAGCGTTTTATTCGCCTCATCCCAGAAAAGTTTTTCATGTTTATAATCAAATGGCGGAGCAGGAAAAGGTGTAAGAAGATTACTTTTATTAGTGAACTTATCGATATCAAAGTTTGTATAAGTGTATTGAAGGGCAAGCTTATTATCTTCTTTTGCTTTAGTTAAATAAATCTCTAAGTTACTTGGCCTTGGTTGTGTTTTTGGAAGCTTATTAAGATTCTCCTTCACAACACTTAAGTTAATATCAAAGGGGTGAGATTTTCCATTTAAATCACTATTAACTTGTATACTAAGTTCATCTTGTCCAGGAATACAGATCTCTTTACAAACAAGCCAATGCCCTTTGACTTTAACATTTTTGTTTCTTAGTAGTGCTTGGTGCTCTTTAGATATTTGAAAGTAAAAATGGTTTGTTGCAGAGTAGCCATATGCGAGTACTCCTCCTTGTTCGATATATCTTTTTGGAGTAGGCCACTCTAACTCTTTAAGTTTTACTTTTTTATTATTTACAAAAAATTGTATTTTTATTGGAATTCCAGCATCACCAGGGTTTTTCCAATAGGTATGCCATTTCTTATCATTCTTTAGGCTGACTGCAACATAGGCATCTTCACCTTCTGTAAAAAATGTTGCTCCCATTTGGACATGTCGCTCCACAGCAGCAAATGCAAAATTTAAGAGAAGGGAGAATAAAATTAAAAGCTTTGTCATAAATATACCTTTTATAAATTCATTCAAATTATGTATCATGAGTGAATGAACTATGAAGAATCTTACAAATATCCACTTAAAATTATATGTTTAACTGAGGAGTCCGTCGAGACTCTCTTTCATATAGGAAAAGGTAACTTAGTGGCAGGTGTATCCTCATTTGTTAAAAGACCTTACGAGGCAACAAAGCTTCCCAAAATATCCTTATTTACAAGCTCAAAAATAGATAAAATTTGTGAAATGCAACCGGATTTAATATTGGGTTTTTCAGATATTCAAAAAGATATCGCCCAAGAGCTGATTGGAATGGGCTTAGACGTATGGATTGCTAATCATAGGTCTATTTCAGGCATACTCAAGTACGTATCAACCTTATCAAATATGGTCAATGCTAACTCTGAAGGGCAAAAGTTAATAGAAAAACTACTTGATAGAATTAGTCAGGCACGAGCCTTTGCTAATACTTTAACTCAAAGACCCAAAGTTTATTTTGAGGAATGGGATGAACCCATGATAACAGCAATTGAATGGGTAAATGAGTTAATTGAAATTTGTG
>CAXGOD010000098.1:0-7480 GCA_964011245.1 uncultured Bacteriovoracaceae bacterium
TTCAGGTTTTGCAGGAACTGGAATTAACTCTGGTGATAAACCTCTTGAGGAGTTAACTCAGATCACTCTCTATGGAACACTAGCTGAGGATTTATCTATGATTGATCCAAGTACAGTTGAAGTCTTAGATTCAGATAGCTCGAAGTTAGCAATCCAAATCAATTCATTAGTTCAAAATAAAGAGCCATTTGTTATTAAGAACCAACACGAAGATACTCAAAAAATCTTAGTTAAGTTTAATGAGTTTGGTGGTTATAATCTTTTTGTTAAAGATGAAAACACTGGTAAGTATAAACCAGCGACTGAAACGAATTTTAATAATAATGAGTACGAAGCCTTTTACAAGAATGTGCAAAAAGCATTTAATCAAAATTTTATTGCTAAGTTTACTAAGTAGTCGACTAAATCATTTGGTTATAAGACATAACCATTACAGCTGCTACGAATATTAAAGAAACAATTTTGATTGAAAATTTAAGGCTCATTTTCCCTCCATGGAAACCTATTAGATAAAATATTCTTATTTATATTGTAACATATGACAAGTTTTTGACATGGATGTTAGAGAATTTTAGCTATATTTTAGTGATATTTAACCTTTGATGCCCCACCACAGCCTTTAGATTCAACTGTAACGACCTTATTTGATAGTGACTTACTCTTGGGTACTGATCTTGAAATTTTTTCATTTCTACCAAAAGAAGGTCTTTTTTCTTTTTTTATAACTAGCTGAATTGTAATTTTCTTATCTCCGTCACTAGCAGTAATACTATACTCTCCAGCTTTTTTACTATTGATATAGTACCCCTTCTCTCCACTCATTCCAAAAAAAGTATTTTTATTAACTTCTTGAGTCGTAATGCCTTCGACTTTTGAAAAGTTAATCTTTGATTTGGTTTTCAAAACAATAGAGCGATGCTCAAGAGCTTCAACAATGACAAGTTTATTCGTTTTGGCAAAACTAACTTCTATCGGCATTGGCATACAAGCGACACTCTTTAAAGAAGTGAGAGCAAATAGAAAAAAGACCACCCATTGCAGGTGGTCTATATATTGGTAGGATTTATTATTCTTACTTTTATTAAGAAGCGATATCATCAATATCCTTATCTTCCCAGTACTGCTCGTCCCATTGGGCCTGTGCCATTTGTTGGTCTTTTAAAGATGGTTGATGTTTGTGGTTGATATGTTTTTTCCACTTTTCTTTTTTCTTAAAAACTTGCTTTTCAACTTTGTTGATTGCAAGATCAAAAGTTTTATAAAGCGAATCTGAATGAGCACTAGCATGGTACTCAAAGCTAGGCCCTAAAATTTTGATATCTGAACAGTGTGCTCCATCTTCTCTTACGTAGCATGTCCACTGCACTTCAAAATTACCTTCAAAATATTTTTTTAATTTTTTCGATTTCGCTTCGATCTTCTCGTCCAAAGCTGGTGTGTGTTCTAGATGTTTAAACGAACTAACAATTTTCATAAACGGACCTCTAATTTGTTGTGTGTTCAATGTTTATTATTTATATACTTGCAAGTTTAATCGACCTCCCATTAGCTTGCGTTCTTTCTTTTTGATGACGGTAAGATATTCAAAATCTCTCTGTATTTTGCAACTGTACGTCTTGCAACTTTAATGTCGCTCTTACTTAATATATCGGCAATTTTCTGATCGGATAAAGGTTTTTTTGTATCTTCTTTTGCAATTAGCTCTTTTATCTTTAACTTAAGAGTCTCACCGGCAATATCGATACCTCCATTTTTTCCTCCGATACCAGCATTGAAAAAATACTTTAGTTCAAAGGTTCCAATCGGCGTATGCATGTACTTGTTCGTAGTTACCCTAGAAACAGTTGATTCATGCATTCCTATTTCATTTGCAATATCTTTTAAGATCATTGGCTTCAAGTAAGCCGCACCTTTTTTGAAAAACTCTGGTTGATACTTGAGTATAGCAATCGCAACCTTTTCAATCGTCTTTTGTCTGTTCTCAATAGATTTTATTAACCAAAGAGCTGAACGTAATTTGTCTTGTACATACTCATTTGTAGACTCATCACTCTCAGCACTTTTTAAAAGTTGTTGGTAAAGTTTAGAGACTTTTAGACGAGGAACACCTTCATCATTAAGTTGAACTTGAAGTTCTCCACCAACGTACTTGATATAAATATCAGGTACAACATAGTGAGTTTCAGCAGGATTTACTAACCTTCCAGGCTTTGGGTGAAAGCTATGAATAATCATCTCTGCTTCTTTTACTTGTTCTACTTCTAATCCAAGTTCTTTTGCTATATTCTTATGATCTTTTTTCATAAGATCATCCATATGATTTCTTAAAATTAATTCTACTAGTGGAACAGGCTCTTCTAAAGCTCCCGCTTGAACTAATAAACACTCTTGTAGACTACTTGCCGCACACCCGACAGGATCTAAATGTTGAATCATTTTTAATATCTCAAGTGCATCCTCTCTATGAAGAGTACAGTCAGCGATAATTTCTTCAAGGTTCTCATCTAAGTAACCTTCATCATTTAAATTATGTATAACAGCTCTTGCAAGTTTCCACTCATCGTCTGTTAGGTTTTCCATTCTTAGTTGCCACTCAAGGTGTTCTTGAAGTGTGCTTCCTTTAGAAACCATATTTTCATAGTTAGGGGCATCTTCTTTTGATCCACCCTCTTTAGTATAAGGAGATGATGATGTTGAATTGTAACCATCAATATACTTATCCCAATCGAAGTTGTCTTTTGCTCCTTCGATTAA
The DNA here is from genome assembly GCA_964011245.1 of uncultured Bacteriovoracaceae bacterium. GTDB lineage: Bacteria > Bdellovibrionota > Bacteriovoracia > Bacteriovoracales > Bacteriovoracaceae > CAKZJW01. The sequence continues at coordinate 2,755 of CAXGOD010000098.1, forward strand.
CTCTGGCCCAGAAAAATCATCTGCCTTTCTTTCTTCACTAGACTTTTGATCCTTCTCGATTTCTGATCTTGTTGTCTCAGAGCCAGTTTCTTCCAACATTGGATTTTCGACCATCTCTTTAGAAATAACAGTCGTCATCTCTAAGTGAGTAAGAGTTAAAAGTTTGATTGCCTGCTGTAATTGCGGCGTCATCATCAAACTTTGAGATTGCTTGAGATTTAATGACATCTTGGCCATAACTTCTCCCTATGTGTGTGTTGTGTGTCTGCCTTATTATTAAAACAAACTTACATTTTAAATTCTTCGCCAAGATAAAACTTACGTGCTATCTCAGAGTTTACTATTTCATCTGGAGTTCCACTAACAAGTAACTCTCCAGCACTCATAATATAAGCTCGATCTACAATGCCTAGTGTCTCTCTTACATTGTGATCGGTAATTAAAACGCCGATATTTCTTTGTTTTAATTCTCTAATTATTTTTTGGATATCACTTACTGCTAATGGGTCTACCCCAGCAAATGGTTCATCCAATAATACAAAGTGTGGCTCTAGCGCTAAACACCTTGCAATCTCTACTCTTCTTCTTTCCCCTCCAGACAACTCACGTCCTTTGGATTTTCTAATATGATTCAGTCCAAAATCTTTGATTAGTCTCTCCAACATGTTTTTCTTTTCATTCTTAAACATGTTCCTAATCTCTAGAACCGAATAAATATTTTCTTCTACACTTAACTCGCGAAAGACGCTGGCCTCTTGTGGAAGATAACCAATTCCTTTTTGAGCTCTTTCATGCAGAGGTAACTTAGTTACATCTTCTCCGTTAAGACTAATAAAACCATTATCTGCTTTTACAAGTCCTACCATCATATAAAATGAAGTCGTCTTACCTGCTCCGTTTGGACCTAATAGTCCTACAACCTGTCCGCGATCGACATCGATGCTGACACTTTTAACCACTGTTCTACTTCCATAAATCTTTTTAAGTTCTCTTGCATGAAAACTAGAGTCTTCCATTACTTATCCTTATTTAAGTCGAAGCTTGATTGTGAATCATCAACTTCAACTAGTTCTACATTCTCTCTCAAGGTGATTTGATATCCTTTAATCAGATCATCACCTTGTTGAACTCTTGGAGCGCCTGATAGCACTACTTTCGCTTCAGCTATATTCCCTTCAAGTTTTTCAGAAAAAGCTCGTCGGATTTGAGTTGTTCCATCCGGCATATTAAGTTTTTCCTCAAGTTTAATATCGTCATAAAGCACATAATACTTGAGCTTTTTGTTAAAGTTTTCTAAGAATATCTCGGCTTTTTGGGCCTCTAAATGATAATTATTTCGATCTAGCTTAACGTTTTCAGATAGAGATACTAATGATTTCAGCTGGTTAAGTTCTACTCTATTTGCCTTAAAATCGAAGCTCTCCTCGTAGATTCTACGGCGCTTAACCTTACCCTTAACAGATCCTAAGAACAGGGTCCTCTTGTCTGCCATCCAAGAATTTACATAATTTGAAGTTACAAGAATATTGTCTTTTGTCATGGTGTCTTGATAGCGAGATACGACATCACCACTAGCCTCTAAGTATTTCTTTGAGCCATTATAATAAAGCTTTTGTGATTTATGACCTGCTGAAGGTGTTTGTACATCTACCTCACCTTCAAGTTTAAGCTCTTTGGTCTTCCCAATAAAACTTCCATTTTGGGCCTTGTATTTTACTTCTTCTTTTTGGTCGTAGATAACACCTTCAGGATCTAAAAAAAAGAGATCATCATTTTCTACCATTTTTAAATTCGTTGCATCTAAGGATAGATTCGGCTTTCCATCAGTTAAAACAAAATAACTAAGACCATCAAACTGAGCTTCTTCAAGTCTATTATCCCCTTTTAGCTTCTTTCTTGCTTGGGTTTTTCTTTTAACATTAACAGAAGTTGCTAACACTATTAAAGTAACTGCAACAAATATGGAAATAATAATTATTGATCTTTTATTCTTCATTTTCGTCCGTAAAAATTATGAAATAAATCCGTATAAACAGAGTATCATATTTCAAGTATTTCAGATAGTTACATATGGTCATGAATAGCAACCTCAATTGACTATATTTGTCGGACTATGATACTTTTTTCTGAAGTAAATATTTTTAACCTATTGAAAAATAAGGACTTTTACGTGACAAAAGAAGTGGCATCAATTTCATTAGAAGAGATCGTTGAAAAAGGCGTTAAATTAACTCCTATGATGGAGCAATATTATAATATCAGAAAGCAATACCCTGGTATTTTAATGATGTTTAGGATGGGTGATTTCTATGAAGTTTTTTTTGAAGATGCTAAGACTGCTTCACGTTTATTGAATATTTCACTTACCCACAGAGGAAAACTTGGGGGTTTCCCAATTCCAATGGCGGGAATGCCTCATCATGCAGCAAGTGCTTATATAGATCGCTTAACTGCTATGGGTTTAAAAGTTGCTATCTGTGAACAAATTGAAGATCCAAAAGAAGCAAAAGGGATTGTTAAAAGAGCTGTAACTCAAGTAGCAAGTCCCGGCATGCCATTTGATTTAGATAAGAGTTCACAAGTTGAACATAGTTATATGAGTTGTGCTTATCAAGTTGAAGATGGATTCTATTTAACACTTGTTGATTATACGACTGGTGACTTCTTTGGATCAAAACACGACTCCATAGAAGAATTAATTGAAAAGATTTTTATTTATAAGCCTAAAGAGTTTATAACTTTTATGGGTCAGTGGGATCTCTCTCCTAAAATGACAGAGTTCATTGATAAAGTTGATATCTTAAAAACACATTTAAGCGAAGACTACTTTAATGAAAAGTTCACAGGTCTTTATATTGAAAAACTAATCCCTACTTATAAAAGAGATGAAGTTTTAAAGCTTCACACAGACATACTAAGTCCCATTGGTGCTTTAGCTTATTATATTTGCTCAACTCAGTCTGTTGAACAAGTAAGCCACTTTAGACCGTTCCAAATGATTAGTTCTAAAGATGATATGAAAATTACCTACCCTACACTTGTGGGCCTTGAGATATTTCCTAAAACAAGAGAAACATATAAGTCTTCAATTCTAGGATTTATTGATCATACAAGAACTTCGATGGGAGCAAGAAAGCTTAAAACTCTCTTTCAAGCTCCACTTCGCGATCAAAATGAAATTAACAAAAGACATGATACTGTTGCCTATCTTTTAGAAAATATGTCACTACTTGAAGACGTAAGAGATGATCTTTTTGAAGTTCGTGATATTGAAAGAATCATGGCCAAAGTTTCTACAGGTAAAGTTAACGGTGGTGATCTTCTAAATCTTGCTCGTGCTTATGACAAGTTTTGTATTATTACTAAAGCATTAAAAAAACTTCCAAAAAATATTATTCCAATTTTTTCTAAGAAAGAGCTTACTGTTTTAACTGAACTCCAAGCTACTATTGAAAAAACAATAAATGATGAAATTGGTGCTAACCTAGATAAAGGTAACCTAATAAAAGCTGGCTGCAATAAACAAAGAGATAAGCTTTCTAAGATGAGTAATAATGCTATTGAATCTTTAATGGAGTTAGAAGCACAATATAGAGCTGATACAGGTATTCCGAATCTTAAAATTAAGCATAATAATGTGGCCGGTTATTTTATTGAGATTAGTAAATCTCATACAAAGAAAGTTCCAGCAGAGTTTGTTCGTCGTCAAACATTAGTAAATTCTGAAAGATATCAGAGTCCTGAACTAGCTGAGTTTGAAAAAGAAATGGTTGCTGCAAAAGACAAACTACATAAGTTAGAAAAGAAGATCTTTGATGACATCGTTACAACTGTTAGTGAGTCGTCAAAAATCATTTTAAATCTTGCTCAAGCAATTGCTTTAATTGATGTATTCCAATCATTTGCATGGGTAGCATTTCAAGAAGATCTAACTCGTCCTGAAATCGTTAAAAATACAAAGCTAATTAATGTAAACCAGGGGTGGCATCCACTTATTAAAGCTGCCATAAAAGATCAATTTGTTAATCATGACCTGATTCTTGATGAAGAGCATTTCTTTGGACTTATTACAGGTCCAAACATGGCCGGAAAAACAACTGTTATGAGAGAAATGGCTATTATCCAATTCTTAACTCAAGTTGGGTCTTATGTTCCAGCAAAGCACGCTCAAGTTGGCCTTTGCGACTATATCTTTAGTCGCCTTGGTGCAAGTGATGACATTATAAAAGGACAATCAACATTTATGGTTGAGATGAGTGAAACAGCTGAGATCATTCGTCATGCGACAGATAAATCTCTTATTATTTTAGATGAGATCGGTCGCGGAACATCTACCTATGATGGTTTAAGCATTGCTTGGTCACTAGTTGAATATTTTGTTAACGAGACTAAAGCCTTAACACTTTTTTCGACTCATTATCATGAACTAATTGATTTAGTAGGCACTTTGCCTTCAGCAAAAAACCTTACTGTTAAAACAATAAATGAAAACGGTAATGTTCAGTTCCTTTATAAATTAATTGAAGAAGGTGCGGCTCAATCATTTGGTATTCATGTTGCAAAACTTGCTGGACTTCCAAAAGAGATTCTAAATCGCTCGGCTCAAATTCTATCTAAATTAGAGAAGAATCATAACCATGCAAATGATGTCTTAAATATTCCTCAAGAAGTAACAGATCAAATGGATATGTTCGGTTCTAGCCCACAAGTAGTTTTTGAGGACACA
>CAXGOD010000099.1:0-7450 GCA_964011245.1 uncultured Bacteriovoracaceae bacterium
CACATGAGTCATCTGCATTACTTGCTGAGAAACTAAGACAAAGTGCTCAAAAATCTGTGAACTCAACAATGAAGATAAGTAGAGGAGCAGCCCTAAAGCTTATCTAACAAAAAAGGGAGCATAATATCCCCTTTTTAATGCAATATTTAATGGTTTTTTTTTATAATGCAGCTGCTTTTAGAAGATTTTTAGCTATGATCATAATCATAACTTCATTTGTTCCTGCACCAATTTCGTTAAGCTTATTATCTCTCATTAGTCTTTCAACAGGGAACTCCCTAGAATATCCATATCCTCCATGAAGCTGAATTGCATCTAGTGCGATCTTTGTTGCCATCTTTGGAAGAGCTAACTTAACCATTGATGCTCTGGTATTAGAAACTTTTCCTTCATCCCAAAGTTTACAAGAATCATATAAAAATGTTCTCATCATTTCAGTTTCAGTGGCCATCTCAGCAATCATTTTTTGGATAAGTTGAAAGTTTCCTAGTGTTTTTCCAAATTGCTCTCTTTCATTTGCATATTTAATACATTGATCCACACAAGCTTGGGCTATTCCAAGAGAAATACCTGCAATTGTAATTCTTTCTAACTCTAGGTTTTTCATCATATGATAAACAGAGTCACCTTCATTACCAACACGATTCTCTTTTGGTACTTTAGCATTTTCAAACGCAAGTTCACCCGTTGGACTTCCACGCATTCCCATTTTATGAATCTCTTTAGAAACAGAGTATCCCGGAGTATTTTTTGTATCTATAAGAAAGGTAGTTAAATCTTTCTTATTTTCTCCAGTTCTAGTGTAAAGATAAACAACATCAGCATATTGTGCGTTAGTTATCCACATCTTATTACCATTTATTATATAATCATCACCATCTGCTTTAGCTTTACATTGCATACCAATGGCATCTGAGCCATACCCAGGTTCACTCATTCCCATTGCACCTATATGTTCTCCGGTGATTAGCTTTGGAAGGTACTTGGCTTGCTGCTCTTTTGAACAGTTTGTAGCGACATTATTAACACAAAGCATAGAGTGAGCAAGATAAGAAAGAGTTAAACCGGGACAAGCTTTTCCAAACTCTTCCATAACAATTGTTGCTGCGGTTGCACCAAGGCCAGCTCCCCCAAACTCGGGATCCGCCGTAATTCCTAGAATTCCAAGTTCACCCATCTTTTTGAAAGCATCAATATTAAAAGTTTCATCATGATCATGCTTTTCAGCAAAAGGTGCAATTTCATTTTGCGCAAAGTCACGACATACTTCTTGTAATTGTTTTTCTTCATCAGAGAAATACCACATTTTTATTCCTTTCTTTAAATGTTCTTCTCTCAGTAATATAGCCTATTTGGCCTAATTTAACAATTGTGCAAGTGCTATACTTGTTCACTGCGTTTTTTTATTTCCAAATAACTAGCGAAGTACTGTTTTTTTTAATAAGATTTAGTTATTCAAGGATGAATGGAGGATAATGCAGCTTACAACCCCAGAAGTAAAAACTTACGACACAGTGTTTCCTGGTGAGACATGGTTTCTCTATTGGAGAACTTCGCCATCATTATGGGAAAGTAAGTTAAGGGAGTACCAAGGTGCAACTCCAATTTTTATTCCTCTTTATTGGGGGCTTCATTCAGAGCATCCTGATCAGTTCGACTTTGGTACTTATAGACCTGAAACAGATTTAAAAAGATTATATGCAGCAGTAAGAGCTTCTGGAAAAGAAGCGGTCTTTATTCTTCCATTAGTACCAGCTCCATTTTTACCTAATGGAGGAATTCCTTCATATGTGGCAAAAAACATTATCATAAGTGATGATGGCCTAGGTTGTTCAGTTGTGGATAATGAGGGAAGGCTAAATAAATTATTCTCTTTCTATGACCCTAGAGTTTTTCAATCATTTAGAAAATTTGTTTGGAATGTTGGGCAATACTTTTCACAAGCTGGAATAACTTTAGAGCTTTATGGAGCTGACTTTGGTTACTTGGATAAGGGTATCTTTTCATCTTATTTTAAAGATCGATCAGTAGCTTTTGAACAAGGCTTTCACCGTTACTTAAAACAAGTAGAGGAGAATGAGCCAGAAAGTTATGAAAGATTGAAAACAGACTTCTTTTTTGAAGAAGTTTTAAAGTCTAGATATGCAGATATGATTAAGGATCTTTATTTTCAGTCGGCTAAGGAGTCGATTCCTGCGAATTGGAGCGGAGATTTAAAAATGGCATTCTTAGGAGGATGCCCTGATGATATATTCGCTAGAAGCTCAGACATGTGGGAGTATCACGGGGATTTTTTTGATCCACTTTTTTCTGTTGTTGTTAATAATATCATTCCTGTTTCAACTCTTTTATCTCCTTCAATGAGAAAACCAATTCTTTTAAGAGCACTTAAAGACGTTGTTTCACATAGCTTTCTATTATCGAAGCTTGATAATAGTATTTACGATGAAGATCTTCAGGTCTCATTTAGGCCTCTTGTTTATTTTGATCTGTATTTAAAAGATAATGACAGCAGAAGCTCAGAGCTTATTTCTAAAGGTGGTATAAAATATTTCTTTGATAGAGAATACCATTGGATGTACAGGTTAAACTTCAAGCCATTTAAGTTTGAAGGAGGAGAAGAGGATCATCATAAAATAAATTATTTCTTTGGAAGTCTATTAGATAAAGAAGGCTTTAATGAGATGCTTAAGCTATTTCTCAACGGAGGAAGAATCTTTTTGGATATATCAGGCTTGAGTACTGATTTAGATAATAAGCTAAACGTCTTTTTAACAGAGAATGATATTGCAGTTGAGAAAATTAATTATCTTACTCCGATCTTAAAAGCTCAGATTGGTGAAGGAAAGTTAATAACATTTGATAATGATAAGCTTGCTATAAATAATACTATGAAGAAGGTTGGGTTCTGGCAGACAATGATTAAGTATCTAGAATTAAGGCATCTGGACTTACAAGTTGATGAAGGTGTTTATTATTTTTGGAAGCACAGAGTTTCAAATACGTATGAGTTAGATTATGAGGAGATAAGAAGAGTTTCTCTTTATAATCCTACTAGTTATAAGAAAAAAGTGCATATCGTTTCCTCTAAGAACTTCGCATTCTTAAAGTCTGTTGATGAGCAAAATGTAAATGTAAAATCAACTCCAATTGGAATTGATGTTGAACTCTTACCTGGTGGAGCTGTTTCACTTGATTTTGGATACTTTGAATAATGAGAAATAATCTTCATTTAAATTTACTATACAATTTTGTAGAAAAAAAAGATTCACATGAGAATTCTGTTTCATTTTATAAAGTATTAAACTTGTTTTCAGATGTTGGACCAGTAGCACAGAGTACATTGGATCAAGTTTTTCAAAAATTTTCACAAGAAAATTATTTTGAAGGAATGTGCTTTAAGTCTCTGGATGAACTAGGAAGTTTTGCTGTAGAAGTATGTACAGATCTTTCAGCTCCGGAAATCTTTATTCTTTCAGCTCAAGATTATAATATTGGGCTCGATTCATGTAACGATGTTAGAAGCTTTAAAGAAGTCTTCAGGCGCTATGGAACTTGTGTAGAGAACCCAGAAAGTGGTAGTCGTAAGAAAAATATCTTCGACAAATTTTTTAACTAATAATTTCAGGTGTTTACGGCAGTGAAAAGATTGTTATGGCCCTTGTCATTACGCGTAATATTCTATAGAAATACACACCATGAAAAATAATAAACCATTGAATATATTCGACTTTACTCAAGACGGTCTAACAGAATTTTTAGGGGAGCATGGCTTCTCAAAATTTGTAGCTGCTCAGATCTTTGACTGGCTTTACAATAAAAAGGTTATTGATACTGAACAATGGTCAAATGTATCAAAAAAATGCAAAGAATTTCTAAAAGAAAATATTGTATTCTATCTTCCAGAAGTTATCTGGCATGCTGAAAGTAAAGATGGAACTAGAAAGTTTTTGGTAAAGCTTCAAGATCAGCAAACAGTTGAGACAGTAGTTATTCCAGCAAAGAATAAAAGGTTAACTCAATGTATTTCATCCCAAGTTGGTTGTGCTATTGGTTGTACTTTTTGTCACACGGGGACTCAGGGTTTTAAGAGACACTTATCTGTAGGTGAGATAACAGGACAGTTTTTAAGTATATCAATTTGGCTTAGAGATAAAGTTGACCCAGATTCAAGATTAACTAATATTGTTTATATGGGACAGGGCGAGCCTCTTCATAATTATGAAAATGTTAAAAATGCTACTATTAACTTTTTGAATGATAAAGCTTTTGGATTAGGTCAAAGAAAAATTACCTTATCAACATCTGGTTTAGTACCAAAAATTAAAATGCTTCACGATTTCCCTCCTGTGAATATTGCTATATCTCTTCATTCAGCTATTGACGATAATCGAACTGAGCTTATGCCAATTAATAAAGTTTATGATCTTCATAGACTGTTTGAAGCTATTAAGGAAATCCCCCTTAAGGCCCATAGAAGAATTACCTATGAGTATCTTCTTATAGAGGAGTTCAATGATAGGCCCGAAGATGTAGAGGCTCTTTCTCAACTCTTGAAAAGAAGTGAATCAAAAATCAACCTTATTCCTTTTAACGAGTATCCTGGAAGTAACTATAAGAGGCCTTCGGTATCTCGAATTCTGTGGTTTATGGATCAAATGTGTAAAAAAGGTTTTACTTGTACTATTAGAGCGACAAAAGGCGATGATATCCTAGCTGCTTGTGGACAATTAAAAACTGAATATGAAAAACTTAATACATGGGATAATAATGTTGAGATTGTTCCTATTGATAAAAAAGTCGAAGAGATTGCAAATCTAACATAAACAAAGCCTCCAATTTGGAGGCTTTGTTTTTATTTTTTTTCTAACTCTGTTAGTAGTTTGAGAATTTGACCTTCATCCAGGTTTTCAACTTTATAACCTTTTGGAGTGGTTATATTAAAGACTTGGACATCACTGCCAGCAACTTGTTTTTCTTCAATATAGCTAGGCGGTAACTCTTCTTTTATTTGCTCTTGTTGGACTTGGTCCTGAACTTCTAGTTTGGGTTGGTCTTCAGCTTTGAAAAGAACTACATTTTCAGATGCATCAGATGACATTCTTTGTGGAGCTTCAATAGCTTCCTCTTCGAATTCAACTTCGAGCTCTTCTTCAACCTCGCCAATTTCTTCAAAGACCATTTCAATATAAGAGTTACAAGCGTTAGCAGCTTCTTTCCCTGGATCGGTAAATCTTGGGAAGATTCTTTTTTGGTGATTACCTTGAAGGATTTGGATAAAATCTCTACAAAAGGCATAACTAACACCATCTACAGACTTAATAATATTTTTAGAGAGTCCTAGATAAAGAATAACATTTAATGTCATAGCAACTGCATAGATATTAAATAAAATCGATTCCTGTGATTGCATAAATTTTGCAATTACTTGATTACCTTTTAATAATTCGACTCCAGCAGATACAATTTCTTGATAAAGCTCGTTAGTAAAAGTATAAAAGACAATATTTGTAATTAGAGCAATAACTGTAACAATCGTTGCATATTGAAATAAGAATACTATATCAGTTTTAGGTTTTTTCATATTAAGTAGAGAACTTGGTAATAGTTCTTCACCATCTACATTTCCACCATTTCTTAAAAACTTTATATATTCAAAAAATGAAGCTGCACCTTGATAAATAATCTTTTTAGCATTTAGTTTATTTACTTCAAACTCCGCATCAGGGTCATCTATAGCTTCGTTACAAAATTCTTCAATTTCTTCAAAAGGTCTAAGTGCTAGGTGAGAGATAAATAGCCCTCCCATAAAAACACCGGTAACAATAATTCCGAAATAAATAAAATATTCATTTATGTTTAAAAGAACTTTATCAATGAAAGCTTCTTTAAACTCAGCTCCCTCTGCAAAGCCATTGGCCACAAAAAAACTATAGTTCATCTCTAGAATATTCCATAAAGAGTAGAAAATAATACTAAAAGAGACAAGGGGAACAAAAGTTACTTTAAATGCCGTTTTTAAGAAATACTTAGAGTCTTGTGACTGAAATAATCCACCAGTTAGGTCTTTGAACTTTTCTTGTAAGTTACTCATAAACATTTTCCTATATTAATATTTCCAATATCTAATTCCATTTTCATTTGTAGAGTCGAAGACTTCTTCATCACTGGCTACTTCTCTGTCTTCTTTAGAGTCTTCTTTAGAGTCTTCTTTTTTCGAGTCAGAAGGTTTTTGTTTTTCTTCTTTCTTCTCATCAAAAGCAGCAACACCCCTTTCGCTTTCTCGATAATCAGTTTCCATTTTGAAGTCTAGATCATCGTCAATGCTAGGGTGAGCAGTTTTTGCAAAGCTAAACTTTGCAACCAAGCACATGGCCAATAATAAAATTACATTCTTCATAGCAATAACCTTTATTTATTACGCGTGGCGCAGATAAATACTCCTGCACACCTACTCGGAAGCTTTGAAAATAAACTTTAATAATTAAATCTTTTCAGTGAGTTAGAGGGATATCTTGACACATTTTTAACGTGACGAAGGAGTTCATATAAGTGACAATAATACATATAATTAGTCAGGCTTACACCCTTGGAGAGCGCTTGAAAGCAGGTAAAGCATTAAAATTACTTAGGAAAGTTGCCCTTTTTAGTGTGATAAGTAGTATTACATCTACTGCTGTATACGCCTCAGAAGGCGTTCAAGCATATTTCAATCATTATCAACAAGAAAGTTATGAAGATCCGTATAGGAAAATCTATCGTCGTGGTCATAACTTAGAACAAGTTTTGATTGATGCTGTTATGTCAGCTGAAAAAACAATCTATATAGCAGTTCAAGAGATTAGACTTCCAAACTTAGCAAAAGCAATTGTTAGAAGAAAAAAGCAAGGTCTTGATGTTAGAGTTATTCTTGAAAACCATTATAACAATACAATCAGAACTATTGGTGGAGATCCTAACGATGGAGATCCAGATGAACATGAGTCTTCAAAATATATCGAATTCTTTGCTCTTGTTGATATGAACCGCGATGGCGAGATCACAAAAGAAGAACAAGCCCAAAGAGATGCAATTTATATTTTAAGAACAGGTGGAGTTCCTGTTAAAGATGATACATTTGATAGGTCAACTGGATCAGGATTGATGCATCATAAGTTTGTGGTTGTTGATGGCAAAGAACTTGTTGTAAGTACTGCAAACTTCACCATGAGTGGAATTCATGGAGATATCTTACATCCCAGTACTGAGGGAAATGCAAATTCAATGCTTAAGATTAAATCAACTAAGCTTTCTAGCTATTTCACTGAAGAGTTTATGTTGATGTGGGGCGGAACCAAAGGGAAAAAGCCTAGCTTATTTGGAATGAATAAGCCTTATCGCGGTAGGCAATCAACTACAGCATACGGAACTAAGTTTACAGTTCAGTTTTAACCAACTACTAAGAATACTC
>CAXGOD010000100.1:0-7421 GCA_964011245.1 uncultured Bacteriovoracaceae bacterium
TGATCTTAGTGAACCTCAAATTGGAGCACTAAAAGGTTACTACAGAAAGATAATGAAGGATCCTAATTGAAACCTTCCTAGAAAAGCCCTTGTGTAAGCTTCGGGCTTTTTTATACTTAGCTCTTTATTGAATGAGTTGAAGTTTTTAAAATATTACTTTCTTTAATGAAAAATGAATCAAATTGATTATGTTTTTCTATCACAATTAGGAAAGACACTTGATGTAGAAAGGTCCCTCTCTCTAATAGAGAAAAATCAAGATCTATCTTATGCTGAGATTCAAAGTTTAAGATCTGAACCTCAGATTTTATGTTTAAAGAGAAATTAAATTAATTCTTATCTAAATATCTATTTAATTTATCTTTGGCTTCTTTCTTTTTTAAACCTAGCTTCTTAGCAACTTCAATAGATGCTTTTTTGTCAAAGCCATGATCTTTATAAAAATGACCACCTAACCAAACACCAACTCTGTCTCCTCCACTACAATGGACAAGGACTTTTCCTTCCTTTCTATGTTTAACTACAGTAGCTGTTAATTTATTCATATACTCTGTCGTTAATTCTGCTTTCTTTTTAAAAGGAACATTATAATAATGAAGACCAAGTTTTTTAACAGTGCTTCTTTCGATACCTTCTTTATGTTCTGAGTTGTGTAAGAACTTTATTGAAAACAAGCACTTATCTGGGGCAAAAGGGCGACAGAGAAAATATAGAAAGATTGATATTTCCGAATTCGGACTCACTATTTTATTGCTTTACGTCAATACGCCCAAGGCCCGTAGAATCTCCGCCGAAATACTTTACCGGTTCTTTATTTTAAAGACCTATGTTGAGGGTCTTAATGAAAATCAAATTCGAGCAATAAAAGGATATTACAGAAAGCGAAGGAAGGATGAAAGTTCGATATAACACCCCTTGCCTGTGATCATCCTTATGCTAATTAACAAATTTACTTTTATAGATACATTTCAACAACTTCCAAAACTACTTTAAAGTGCTTAGTTTTTGTATAGCTTTAGATACTGATGGTAATTGGTTTTTAGCGCTATAATGTTTTATATCAATTAAGGAGATATTATGAAAAAAAGTAGTGCTGAAATAAAAAAAGTGAAGGGTCTTATTTTTATAGCCGCTTTTCTCTCATTTTTGTTTTCTGTTTATTTATATTTTACAGGGGATAGAGAAAACGGGATTTTTGTAGGAATCTGGGTGCCTTCTATTCTATCAGCAGGAACACTTTTGCTTGGAGGTAAAGAATGAATGACACAACAATTATATTTGTAGGTTCTATTATAACCTCTATCTTTTTTTCCGGTGTATATCTTTATTTTAGAATAAAGTTTGAGCACTATGATTCAGATGATAGTGATATTTAGAAAATATTCTATCTTGAAGGTTTAATCTACTAATGCTCTTTTCATTGAAGGTCTTAATGGCCCAAAACTGAATGTATTCTCCTACATATTTGAATTATAAAGTGCTTCTGACCATTTTACTCTACTTATACCTAACACTATTTGCCCATAGATAATTTCAATATATAGACTAAAATTTAAGTAGCTATATTATTGTAATTTAAGGAGTACAGACATGTCTCAATTAGAGTGTATTAATCCATTTTCTGGAGAGAGTACTGGTAATTTTGAATTAGAAAACTTAGACCAGCAAAGTTCAAAAGTTTCAAAGCTGAAAGATGCTCAAAAGAATTGGAAACAAGTTCCCCTAGAAAAGAGAATTGAACTTGTTAAAGCGGCGACACAATACTTTGAAGATAATAGAGATGAAATTGCAAAAGATATTACCGAGCAAATGGGACGTCCTCTTCACTATTCTGGTGGTGAAGTGAATGGTTTTTTCGAACGAGCAAATTACCTTTGTTCTATTGCTAGGGAAACTTTGGCCCCAGATATTCTTACAGACAAAGAAGGCTTTGATCGATCAATTGAGCATGCTCCGCTTGGCACAATCTTTATTATTTCAGCATGGAACTTTCCACTTCTTATAAGCGTCAATTCTATAGTTCCAGCTTTAATTGCAGGAAATACAGTTCTCTTAAAACATTCAGGTTTAACACCTAAAATTGGAAAGCATTTTGAAAATGCTTTTAGACAAATGGGAGACCATGATAATTTACTTTTTAATTCTGTACTAAGCCATGCTGTGACAGGCGAAGTGATTGAACAACTTCCAATCAATCATGTTATTTTCACAGGTTCTGTTAATGGAGGGAAACAAATTCTAAAACATACCAGCACTAAATTTATGGCCCCCGCACTCGAGTTAGGTGGAAAGGATGGAGCCTATATTCATAGTGACGCAGACCTTGACTACGCCTCTTCAACAATTGTTGATGGTTGTATGTTTAACTCTGGCCAGTCTTGTTGTGGGATAGAAAGGGTTTATGTTCACGAATCTATTTATGATTCTTTTTTAGAAAAAACGAAAAAATTAGTAGAAGAGTATAAGCTAGGTGACCCTCGTGATTCATCTACGACATTAGGACCACTAGCAACAGCCAAAGCTGCTAACTATATGGAGACTCAGGTTAAGGATGCCCTAGAAAAAGGTGCTAAGCTTTTAGTTGGTGGAAAAAAGGAAGTCATACAAAAAGGCACTTTCTTTCAAGCAACTCTTATTAGTGAAGTCGATCATAGTATGGAAGTCATGAAAGAAGAAAACTTTGGGCCTATTTTGCCAATCATGAAAGTTACAAGTGTTGATGAGGCCATTCAAAACATTAACGATTGTGACTATGGACTTACATGTGCAGTGTTTACAAGTGACACCTCTATAGCTCAAAAGGTAGCCCAAGAAGCTGAGACCGGAACTGTATTTATGAATCGATGCGACTATCTTGACCCTGCCCTTCCTTGGACAGGTGTTAAAAACTCAGGAGTGGGTTCGAGCTTATCCAAGTATGGCTTTCATGGTGTTACCAGACGCAAGTCAATTCATTTTAAAACAAAATTATAATTTTAAATAAACCAGAGGTTTTTATGAGTATCGATATTAAAGAAAAGATCAAAGAGTATGAAGACAAAGGTGTAAAGCGAGTAAAGCTTGGTATCACAGATATCGACGGTGTTATTCGCGGTAAATATATAGCTTTAAATAAATTTGAATCTATATTTAAATCAACTGGTAGTTTTTGTGATTGTGTTTTTGGATGGGATATCAATGATGTGCTTTATGAGAATGACGTTGAGTTCACGGGTTGGCATACCGCTTACCCAGATGCCTTATTTAAAATAGATATCTCCACAGAAAGATGGCTTGAAGATGAGGGTGTCCCCTATTTCATAGCTGACTTTGTTGACAATGATGGTGAATCCCCCCACCCAATCTGTCCTAGAAATGTATTAAAAAGAGTTTTAAAGAAAGCAAATGATATGGGACTAGATTTCAATTTAGCTTTTGAATATGAATTTTTTGTTTTTAATGAGACACCACACACAGTGAAAGAAAAGGGATTTAAGAACTTAGAACCCCTTACTCCAGGTATGTGTGGTTACTCTGTTCTTAGGAATTCAACTTACTCTGATTTATTTAATGACTATATGGATTATTGTAATGCCCTAGACCTACCAATTGAAGGACTCCACTGCGAAACAGGACCCGGTGTCTGGGAAGGGGCCATTGAATATGACTCAGCTTTAAAGTCAGCAGACAAGGCCACTTTATTTAAAACATTTACTAAAGTCTTTTTTCAAAAAAGAGATCTTATGGCCACATTTATGGCGCGATGGTCACTAGATTATCCAGGCCAAAGTGGACATATTCATGTCTCACCTATTTGTCTTAAAACAGGAAAAAATCTTTTTTATGATGAATCAAAAGAAAACAATATGAGTGAGATGATGCAACACTTTGTTGCCGGAATGTCTGCGTATATGAAACCATTTCTGGCGCTAACAACACCAACAATTAATTCTTATACCAGACTTGTAAAAGGTTTTTGGGCCCCAACAGCTGCCACATGGGGGGTTGAAAACAGAACCTGTGCATTAAGAGCAATCACAGGCTCAGATAAAGCTCAAAGAGTTGAATATAGAGTTGGCTCAGCAGATGCGAATCCTTATCTTGCTGCAGCAGCTGTTATCGCCGCTGGCCTTGCAGGAATAGAAGAAAAACTTAAACTTGCCCCTGCGATAGTTGGTAATGCTTACGATATTCAAGATGATCTTCCAAAAGAAATTCAACTGCCAAGTTCACTTAAAGACTCAACTGCGAATCTTAAAGATTGTAAAAAGGCCTATGAGATTTTTGGAGATAAGTTTGTTAATCATTTTGTAAAAACACGTGAGTGGGAAGTTAGTGAATATGAGAAGGCCATTACTGACTGGCAATTAGAAAGATATTTTGAATTAATTTAATAAGGATATAACAATGCAACAATTTAATTTTCCGACAGTTTTATTATACGGTGAAGGCTCCTTAACTGAATCATGCAAAAGAATGAAAGGGCTAGGTTTTAATAAACCTCTGCTTGTAACTGATGCAACGTTAGTAAAACTTGGATTAATAGAAAAAGTTCTAAATGAGTTAAAAAATGAAAATATTGAAGCCGTTGTGTTTGATGGAACTCATCCTAATCCTATTGAAGAGGATTGTGAAGCCGGAGCAAAGGTTTACAAAGAGAATCAATGTGATTCAGTTATTGCCGTTGGTGGCGGAAGTCCTATGGATGCCGCTAAGGGGATAATGGTTCTTGCAACTCATGATGGTCCTTTATCAAAATATGATGATGCCAAAGGTGGAGATCAGTATATTATAAATAAGCTTCCCCCTCTTATCGCTATGGCAACGACGGCGGGAACAGGAAGTGAAGTTGGACGAGCCGGTGTCATTATCATGAAAGACACAGGTGATAAAACAATTATATTTCATCCTACTATGATGCCAACTCTTTCAGTATTAGAACCGACCTTAACAACTGGCTTACCTGCACATATTACAGCAGCGACAGGAATCGATGCTTTTACCCATTCCCTAGAAGCTTACTTTGCACCTGGATTTCATCCTATGGCCGACGGTATTGCAATAGAAGGTATGAAACTCGTACTTGAGAACCTAGAGACTGCTTGTTCTGATGGAATGAACTTGAAAGCGAGGTCTAAAATGCTTATTGCGTCTTCTATGGGAGCCACTGCATTTCAAAAGGGACTTGGTATGATCCACTCTATAGCCCATCCCCTTTCAAGTGAATGTGGACTTCATCACGGTCTTGCTAATGCTTTAGTTTTACCAAACTGTGTACGTTTCCTTGAGAATTCTGAGCTTAACTCAGAACAAAAAGAGAGAATATCTAATGTTTTAAATCTTTTTAAAAACAAAGGGATCGCTAAGGATAACTTAGCTGATACTTGTACAGCTTACTTTGAAAGCCTTGGGGTTAAGTTTGGGTTAAAAAACCATGGTGTCGCCGATTCGCAGATTGAAACTTTATCACACAAGGCAACACTAGATGGTTGTCATCAAACAAATATGATTCCAGTTAGTACTCAAGACTTTAAAGCTGTTATCACAGAGGCAATGTAATGATTGGATTATTAAATGCTTATCACTTTGATACTACTCCAGGTTCATACCAAGAAAAATATGAACCTATGTTTCTCGATTATCTAAAAAAAATATTACCTAATGAAAAAATAAAATGTTTCCAAGTAGCACAAAATGAGTTTCCTAAAAATATATCTGAATGTGATTCATGGATTTTAACAGGAAGCCCTGCTTCTTGTTATGAAGATAAAGAATGGATTCATAAGCTTTCTCAGTTTATTAGAGACTGCCATACTAAAAAAATAAAAATGCTAGGTATTTGCTTTGGTCACCAACTTGTTGCACATTCTCTTGGCGGAGAAGTCGTAAACTCAAAAAAAGGTTGGGGTTTTGGTGTTAGAGATTTTGAAGTTAGTAAGTCTTCTCATTGGATGACTCCAACACTTGAAAAAGAATGTTCTCTCCTTTTTTATCATCAGGATCAAGTGACAAAACTACCACCAGGAGCAACTCATTTAGCGGGGGATGATTTTTGTGAAATTCAAATGTATAACATTGATGAACATGTTTTTTCTATCCAGGGACATCCGGAATTCACGAGAGAATATTCAAAATTAAGAATTGATAATCAAATCAAAAATATTCCGGAGTCAACTTATGAGAGTGCCATAACATCACTTAAGAATGAAACTGATGAAATTATTGTTGGAAAATGGATAAGTAACTTCTTAAAAAAGTGATTACTTTGAATACTTCATAGCGATATCAGCAAAGTCGCTAAAGATCCCATCCGCCTTTAATGTAGTATACATAAAATCAAAGAAGGCCTTATTGGTTTTAAATTGTTTTGGCATTTGATCTACTCGATGTGTATAAGGATGAACTTTAAGATTATACTTATGTGCGATATCGACTAATTTTGTCTTGTTCCCATTTTTATCGATTAACTGACCCAAGTAGGGTCCTATGCCATCGACATAGGCCGATAACTCTTTAATCCCTTTATCCGTTTTGTAAAAATCATAGTCAATACTACTTTCTTTCCATGAGTTTTCAGCTAACAAAGCGATTAGAGGCATTTTCACTTTAAACTCTTCTTTTAGTCTTTTTAATGTAGGTGGATAAAAACATTGAATAAAAATTTTTGAACCTTTTTTATTATATCCGTATTTTTTAAGTATATTGAAAACAATCTTAGCAATGTCTTTATTCTCTTGAAGGTGAAACTCTGGACTTTTTAGCTCTGGGTAAATTCCAATATTTGTACCACGAGATTTATTTAAACCTTGAACCAGTTCAATATATTCTTCAAGGGTGGGAATTTTAAAGGATGACTTTTTTAATGGGAATCTCTTTTTAAAAACCTTTTGACCTGTTTTTAAATTAATTCTTTCATTCACCTTTAAGCTCTTTAATTCTTTCAAGCTAAAATCAATTGCATAATAACGTCCATCTTTACGCTTGCGATCAGTATAAATAGTGGCAATATTTGTCGTAGTATCTAAATGAATATCATGCAAAATAACCGCTCGATTATCTTTAGTAATAACAATGTCAGGTTCAATATAATCAACTCCCCAAGCATGTGCCATTGCCACACCTTCAAGAGTATGTTCAGGAAGATAACCAGGAGCCCCTCTATGGGCAATCACTGTTTTACTCATTACTATTTGTGAATAAGTTAAGATTAAAATCATAAATATATGTTTCATGTTAAGACCCATTTTATTCTAGTTTAATTACTAATTACTTATATAATAAACTTATATTCTTTTAATTAATAGATGGAGTCAAAATGCAAAATACGCTACGCGCACCAAGTACAAGTGAATTGATCAGTCTTAAGAGGTGGAGGTTATCAACTTTTTGGGTCTGCCTACTAGGGTATATTGGATATTATATTTGTAGAAAGAATCTATCTG
>CAXGOD010000101.1:0-7357 GCA_964011245.1 uncultured Bacteriovoracaceae bacterium
GTAAGATATATAATCATGTAGGGATTATTTATGGAGTATTTGATTCTCGAGAGGCTTTTAATTTAGGCGTGCATCAATTAAAGCAATTCCTCCTCAAGAAAATTAATTAAACCTTATCAAGTTTTCAATATATGTTATAATTTTAATAACATAGAAAAGGAAGCTGTGAGTCAAGTTATTTTAATTTCAGACAATGAAGTCATCAATAATTTATACGAAGTAAATCTTCGAGCTTACGTTGCTACTAATGTTACCATTAAAAAAAGTTTAGATGAAGCAATTGAGCTTATTAAGCTTAGCCCAAATATTGACGCTGTTATTTGTTTTAGAGAATTAAACAAAAATGATAACGCTATTGAGAACTTCCATAAATTTTTATTTGAATACACATTTACGATTCCTGTTGTTGTTTTAGGGGAACCGAATAAGCCATTAGCTAATTCAATTGTTCTAAATAATAAATATGATATCAAAGGGCTTCTTCAGGCCATGGCCAAAATCCTAGAGATTAGCGCAAAAGATATGGCAACAAAAGAAGTTCCTAAGTATTTTCCAATTCCTATTAAGCTTATAGCTGAGTTAGAAAAATCTCATTGTGATGTTTTTTATAGAAGTAAGCGAGAAGACTTTGATTTTGAGTACTTTAAGATCATTGAAAAAGATGCGGATCTTGGAAACAGCTTAAAAAAATATTTATCAGAAGGAGTAGAGCATCTTTTTATAATCGCAGACGAGCGTTTAAGATTTATAAACAAAACAAGTAAGCTTGTTGTTAATGAACTACAAAGAGATGATCTTACTCAAGCTGAAAGGGTGGAGATTACCGCTCAGGTTATGGGAATGGTCGCTGAAGAAATCTTTGAAAATGAAGAGATCTCTGAAGCTGTGGCGAATATATCTCAAGCTTGTATGGACTCAATTAAAGAAGTTGTAACAGGTGTTCCTAAGATGAGAAGTCTTTTGGCAATGCTTTTAGAGAACAAATCAGATTATGTTTATAAGCACAGTGTACTTACAACTTACTTTGCTACGCAGATTATTGATAATATTTCTTGGGGAAGTAACGAACAAAAAGACAAAGTTGCTTTTGCCTTATTTTTCCACGATATCTTCTTAGTACCTGTCTACCAAAAGTATCCAGAAGCAATCAGTGAAGAAGATCTTTTATTTAGAGATGATGTTTTAGAAGAAGATAAGAAAGTTGTTTTAGAGCATGCAAAACTAGCGGGGCAAATGGTTAAAACTTTTCCTCGCTGTCCAATGGGAGCTGATATGATTATTACTCAGCACCATGGAATGACAAGTGGCCAAGGCTTTGCTGTAAATTTTAAAGATGACATCTCTCCACTGTCAAAAATTATTATTATTGCTGAAGATGTGGCGACCAATATCCTTTTGAAAATCGAAGAAGGGGATAAGAAAAATGCAATTAATAAAAAAGTTATTATGGAGCGTTTAGCTGAAAGATTTAGAAATCACACTTATAGAAATATCATAGACGCTTTAGATAATGTTCAATTTAGCTAGTCTTAGATCCTAAGATTCCTTTTAAAATTTTAAGAGGCTCTTTAAAATTCCCAGCATTAAAGTCCCTATTCATTGAACGTAAAACTTTATTATTAAGTTCAGCACTGTATTGATATCCATCAATTTCAGCAGCAACATATTGGGCGGTGTTAAATACAGCATTTATCGCCGTGAGCTTAGAAAGAGTAGGTTGATTGGGAAATCCCTTTCTATTTGGAAGCTCGTGATGTTTTTCTATCAGAAAGTCGATCTCTGGAAACATTGTAAATTGTCTTGATATTTCAGCAACAGTAACAGGGTGCTCAACAAACTTTTTAACACTGGCCTCATTAAAACTTGTAAGTCTTGGGTCACCCATTTGATTAATCTTTGATAAGGATTCATCAGGAAGATTGTAGTCTTGCAGGATAGAAGCAATCGCCAGTTTCTTTTTAGTTGTAATTGAATCCCATCCCATATAACGACACAAATAGGCACTTAAAAAGCCTGTGATTAAACTCTTACTAGCAATCCCCTCATAAAGGTTAGGATAAACTTTAAGTAAGCTTTTAAGTGTTTTATATTTTCCAGTGATAGCAATAATGGTATCTGTAATAGCATTGGCCAAAGTTAAAACTGTTGGGGATACACCTAAGGCTAACATATACTGATGCATAATAGTGATTGATCTCAATGTCAGAATAAAAATATCTGGTCCATCAAGAGACATTTTTCGAAGACCTTTTAAACATTTTTTAGCTTCTTCTTCTAAGTATTTTAATTGATCATCTTTTCGAATACATAAAGTTTTAATATTTTTCTTTGCGTATGTAGACAGAGTTGTAATTGTGTATGGCTTATTAGCTGAAATAATCTTTATATATTGAGTAGGTGTAAACTCTAGATAAATATCATATGGAAAAATTTTATAGAGATAAAAACTTTTAATTTTCATCTTCACAAAGTCTTCAGGGTCTATATCCTCTATAGAGGTGGCAAACTCTTCTTCTTTTGCCCACTTTAAGGCAGTTTCTGTGACACTGGTAAAGTCAGATAAAAAATCTTCTCGGTTTATGGGTTTTACAATTCTTTCATTACTTTCATTTGCATCATAAGTCTCTTGGGAAATCCTGTCTGTAAAAATAGTCTCTTGGCCTAAAAAGATGATAGGTCGTTCCCCTGTAAACTCAGTAAGGTTTATTGCCAGTTGGTTTGGATCCGTTTTTATCATCTCTACATCAATGATAAAAAATCCAAAAGGGCCATCAGTAGAGACAATATTCATTGCTTCATCTAATGTTTTGGCGACAAGCATCTCTAGCTCTTTATGAGTATTCTTAAGAATACGCGTAACCTGCTCTTGTTCATCTGGAATTTCTGAGACAAATAAAACCTTCATCTGCTCCTAAGCCGCTAAGTAATTAATATCTTTAGATTATTATACTTCAACTTTGGATCTTGGCATAGTTTTAGCAGGTATAAATAGTAGAAATTAATAAACATCACTCATTTTAAGGGCTTAGGCCCAAAGTATAGTGGAGAACTGTCTATTTTCTAGAAAGGTGTAAAGCAAAACGGGAAATGCTTATGAGAGTTATTATTGGATTTATGCTTCTTTTGTCAGGATCTGTCTTTGGACAAACTCTCTGCGAGAAAGAAAAACTTAAGTCTTACAACCCAATTTCAGGGACTATTCCTTTGGCCTATGGACATATGCCAGCTACAGATCTTATTTGTGACAGCGAGGAGTGCGGACCTGGTCTAAAAAGGGGCGATATTCTTCTTCCTAGACAAGCATCAGCGTATTTTACTAAAAGATTTGAAGAAACAAGGTGTCAGTGGACTTTAGCTGATCTTGAGCCAGAACAAGAAAAGGGAATATGGCAAAATATAGTAGGTGTAAAGCTTAATCCAAAATGGGACAACCTAGCGCTTAATGACCTTGTTCAGAATATTTCTGATCACAATGGTATCACTCCAGAAAGCACTAACAATATTATTACTTCTGTATTTTTTAACTAGTAATAATAGAAAAAAAGTAAAAAAATTCCAAATAAGAAGACCCCTCGCAAGAGGGGTTTTTGTATTTCTAGAGCTCATACTAATTTCAGCATAAGTACGAACTATACTCTTTATCGTATAAATAAATTATTCCGG
Organism: uncultured Bacteriovoracaceae bacterium; assembly: GCA_964011245.1. Lineage (GTDB taxonomy): Bacteria > Bdellovibrionota > Bacteriovoracia > Bacteriovoracales > Bacteriovoracaceae > CAKZJW01. Next base: position 3,664 of record CAXGOD010000101.1, read on the forward strand.
TTAAGGAATAATATTGAAATATTCCTAATTGGGAATAATTTGACAATATTCCTATAAGGGAATAAAATAAGAATATTCCTATTTGGGAATATAAAGGAGTATTGAATGAGTCACAGAGAAGACAACTTGGAGCTTAAGGCCCAAAACAAAGAGCAACTACTAAAAGCAGTGCAACGCTTTAGAAAGAGCTCAAAGCTGACCCAAAAAGAGTTAAGTGATAAATCAGGTGTACCTCAGTCAAGTGTTTCTAAGTTTGAGGTTGGAGCCAGAGAACCTAATTTAAGCCTTTTATTTAAAATCATTTCGGCCTTGAATTTAGAGATCGTTATTCGTAAAAAACAAAAAGTTAAATCTAAGTCAGAAGGGATAGTTATATAAATGGCAAAAATATTAAGATTATATGTCTACTTAAATACACGTTATGTTGGAGAGCTTATTCAGTCAACATCAGGGGCAATGAGTTTTAAGTATAGTCCTGAGTGGATATCTCAATTTCCAGACTACGGGGTATCATTAAGTCTTCCTGTACAAGAAAATGAGTATAAAGGGGATGAGGTTTTTAACTTTTTTGATAACTTATTACCTGATAACGCAGAAGTAAGAAAAGCCGTTGCTGAAAAAGTAAAAGCAAAAAGTTCTAGAACATTTGATCTACTAACCGCAGTAGGAAGTGATTGTGTTGGTGCATTAAGACTAATGTCCGAAAAAATTGAAATCACTGAGTTATCAGAGACAAAGGGAAGCAAGTTAAATCCGAAGCAGATAGAAGATATTATAACAAATTTAAAGTCTTTTCCTTTGGGGATGGGAAAAAGTGAGTTTCGTTTAAGTATTGCTGGTGCTCAAGAGAAAACGGCTTTACTTAAAATAGAAAAGGACTGGTTCCTGCCAATAGATGAAACACCAACAACTCATATCTTTAAACCTCCTATGGGGCAACTTCAAAATGGAATTGATCTTAGAACAAGTGTTGAGAATGAATGGCTTTGCTTGAAGTTATGTGAATACTTTGGTCTAGAGGTTGCTCAAGTTGAGATGAAAAACTTTAAAAGCAAGCAATGCCTTGTAGTAGAAAGGTTTGATCGATTAGAAGTTGATGGAAAGCTTGCTAGGGTATCACAGGAAGATTTTTGCCAAGCTTTAAAATACAATCCAGCACAGAAATATGAAAGTGATGGAGGACCAAGCTTTATTGAGATTATGAACTTCTTAAATGCCTCACTTAAAAGGGAAGAAGATCGCTGTAACTTCTTTAAGTCTCAAGTTTTATTTTGGGTCATGGGAGCGACAGATGGGCATTCAAAAAATTACAGTGTTTTCTTAACTTTAGATGGATTCTATATGACACCTTTTTATGATGTTATGAGTATGTATCCGGCTTTAGAAGAAAAACAAGTAAACCTAAGAGAAATGAGACTATCTTTTAAACTGGGGAAGTCACGCTACGATAGAATGGATAAAATCAGATTAAAGCATTTTTATGAAACTGCATCGAAGTGTGGTTTCGATAAAAAAGAAGTAGATCAAATAGTAAATGAAATTAAAGGAAAAAATATTAATGATTTCGAAAAAGCAGTTAAAAGACCAAAAAACTTCTCTACAATCGTTTGGGATAGCATTGTAAATAATACTTTTAAAAATATAGATAAAGTTTTGTAATGAAATAAAATCTTTATCAATCTTGATCCTAAGTTTCTTTATGCTTGGTGTCTCTTATCGCTTCTTAGATACTGCTAAATTTCGATCTATAACATATTTTAAATTTGAATTCGGTTATCCCATGCCTTATGAGTATAAAGTTTAAGAAGAAGACCAGAACTCAGAATATGAAATTGCTAATGAGGCTTTAGTTCGTTTTTGGTCGAAGAGAAAACGTTTTGGTCAACTTCTCCGTATTCATCAAAGTAGTACTTTCCATCGGCCCACATTTTTTTTGTTAAAGCTTGAGTTTGATCTCCCATAAGGTAATCATACTTCTCAGAAGGAGATAAAAGGTTGATTAAATCGAAGTCACTTGTTGTGAAAATTTCAAAAGCCGGGTTATTTTTAACGAATTCGTTTGCTTCATCCCATTCTCCTATGAAGTCGAATTCCGTATCAGCATAGCGAGCGCCTAAGATTCCTTTATAGATAGGCCAGTAATCATCTGACCAAGGTAGAGTTGATACTCTTCCTTCTTTTAATTTTTTAGATTCCATTATTTCTAAAGAACGAACAATGTCTTTAGTATCTACTAGAGCTTCAACTCTGTCGTTTGGAGAGTAAGATGATTTGTTATTGCTTTTAAGTTTAACAAACTTTCTTCTGGTGTCAGCTTTTGCTTTAACGAAACCACTTGTTGAAACAGTATGATGATCAAAGAAAATTGTACCTGTTTTTGACTTCGGTGCAGGTGAGCTCATAAAAGAGTTTGAATCTTTATAGAATTCATTAAGTTGCTGTTTGATAAATTGATTGGATAGAAAATCGGTAGCGAAAACATCACTAACAATCAGTGCACTCAGCAAGGCAATTAAAGTACCCTTGTTCATAAAAAAAATCCATAGATTATGGGGAGTTAGTATCTAAAATCGTATTATGCGTCAAATAAGAATGTTGTTTTATTGAATGCTATTAGTCAGCTATTTTGTTCTTCGTTGCAGCCCATGCAAATTTTTGCAAATGGTAGTGCTTTAAGTCTTTTTTCACTGATAGATTCACCGCATGAAGTACAAGCTCCGAAAGTTCCACTTTCAATTCTACCTAACGTCGCGTCAATTTTGACAAGTTCAGCTCGCTCTAAATCATCTAAATGATCAATAACCTCATCGTTTTGGATTGTTTGGGCCTGCTCACTGCTATCAGCTTCAATAGGTCCACCAGCTCTTGTTTTGTCTTTATTAAGGGCTTTAATTCTATTTGTGATAGTTGATTTCATATCAAGTAATTGAGTTTTAAATTCTTCTGCATTCATATAACACCTCACTGCTTTATATTCTTATATATGTATTCTAAAATGGTTATTAATATAATTTGTTGATATAAATCACTTTTCGTTCTTTTTTTGGTGAGAGTATGAATTTAACTAAGATTACACCACATTTACTGACTTCATTTCGCTCTGATGCTGAGCTGGTTAAGCATATTAATAAGATAAGTGAGAATTTTACTATTGATCGTGATCAGATCTCTGATTATGTAGAAGATGAGAAAATGGTTGCTGCCTATACGGCTTTTTATCTTACAACAAATTATCCAAAGTTTGCTCATGTGATGAAGCACTTACAAGATTTGGGGGATGATTTTAAAGATTGTGAGTGGATTGATATTGGTTGTGGCCCTGGGACTTTTTTATTCGCAATTAAGGATTACTATGGAGGAGCTCTTCAGGATGAATTATGGGGGATAGAGCGTTCACCTCTTATGCGTAAACAGGCCCATAGGATTATAGAAGGTCTATATCCCCATGATAAGATTTCAGTTGTGCAATCTGCTGCTGAGATCCCAGCAAAAAAGAAAAAAAGAATTGTGCTTTTTAGTCACTCTTTAAATGAGATGGGAAATGAGAAAGCATTTCTATACTTAAAGAAGTTAGATGCGGATAAGGTTTTATTTGTGGAGCCTGGAACTAAGGCATTTTTTCATCAATACTTAGAGCTTCGAAGTGAGTTAATTAAAAAAAATTATAATTGTTTATATCCATGCCCAAGCAATG
>CAXGOD010000102.1:0-7340 GCA_964011245.1 uncultured Bacteriovoracaceae bacterium
GATACCACTGTAGTTTTTGAACCTTTTTGTAATCTTAAGACATATTTTATTTGCTGATTTGAAATACCCAGCAGACTTAGAAAAGAAACGTTTTTTATTGGTTTTTCTTCTTACATGATCCGGTAGAGCAACAAAATCTTGATTTTCTTTTTCACGCCAGAGTCTGGCTTTCTCTAAATAAAGCTCAGCCATTCTTAAAAGATTGTCTGGGTTTCTATCTCCAGTTTGTTTAGATAGCCTAGAGACCTCGCTTAATTCTTCATCAATAATCTTAATAATTTTATTTCTTCTTTCATCTAAAGAAACTGCCAGTACCGACTGGATTAAAATTAAATTAATAATTAAAAATTTCAATAACTTCATTAACACTCCGACCCTAACGCAAATACATAGTCACCTAACTCATCGGCCCAAAACTCACCATTGAAGTCCCAAAAATATTGTTTTTCATTTCTTTCAATATATTTAACATCTCCACGCGATCTCTTCTTATCATCGAAGTTATAAAGTCTAGCCTTTCTTTGTGCTAAGACTTCTAACTTGATATAGCTCATTCCTTCAAAGGCACGGAATAGCTCAGCATACTTCCCAACTAATCCATTACGAACATAACTTCCCATCAGTTTTCTTTGAGTCCTCAACGCTTCTTTTAGGTTCCCCGTTGTAATTCTTCTAAAACGACTATTTCTTTTTCGACCTAAGACTGTGAGTTCATTTGCAATTGTCCCCAATCCATTCTTTAGATCATAATATGCCCCATCTCTTTTAATACTTTTTAACATCCTGCTCATAAGCTTAGAATTAGATCTATTTGTTTTTTCAAAATCAAGCATTAAACGATAAAAGTATTTATAGTTTTTACCTTTTCTCTTAAGAAAAAGTCTAAGGGCACGAGCTGGCTTCATATATTGAGTATAGAAACCATCACTAATTTTTTTTGCATCTCCATATAAGCAAAGCTTTAGATATGTCAGTGCATTTAAAACATCAATTTCAGGAGTGAAGATATAGTCAAACACAGGCGCTTTATACGAAACCAGCTTTCCTAATGTTCTATTATAATTTTTAAGATAATAACTATTCCAAGCTTCTTCAAAAAGAACTTCTGGCCAAACAAAAGATGACTTTGGAATATCTAAATATGTTAGATCAGCTGTTTTATAATCTTTCTTAGTAAACTGTGCTCTAGCTATTCCCATAATACAGTAGTCTCTATTCATAAGAAGCTGTCGCTTACCCATTTTAGATCTTTCTTTTTTCGCTCTGACATCAGAGATTCTTTCACAGTCCTTAAAGTTTGAAATCGAAGCTCTTTGATTACCTTTGATACTATAAGCTGTTCCAAGTAAGTTTGCTGCAAAAGGGTATACAGGATGATTCGGATTAATTTTTGAAGCATATGCTATCGCTGTTGCTGCCTTATTTTTTCTCAAGTATTTTTTTGCGATTAAATATCTTATCGAATTTGATGACGACCTTTTAAGATATTTTATTGGTAACAATTCGAACTGACCTGTTCCTGCGTTAGTTAAGATTCTATCAAAAGCTCTTTCTATTTGTCCGTCTAGCTTTTTGCTACTTGAAATCAAGTATTCCTTCATCCAAGGAATCGCAGCAAAGTAGAACTTGTCGCTAACAAGCTCTATAACGATTTTTCTCGCCATTGTAGATTTTCTATACTTCCTAGAGTTGTAAACTGACTCAGCTCCTCTATAACTAGCAAAGGCGGTAGATAAAAATAAAAAATTTAAAAATAAAACTAATAAGAACCTCATGTTCTTTCCTTGTTTTAGAATGTGTAATTAAGACCTAATTTAAAATCATAGTAGTGGAACCAGGATTTTTCGATATCAAATTGTCCTGCCCCAGCCTGAATAGCTCTATCAGCATTACTATGTGTCCCCTTGAAGTCCATTCTCATGGACCAGCTTTCTGAGATAAAAAATCTAAAGCCTGTAAACCATGAAAAAGCTGTCACCGAATCCTCGGTTAATTTGTCATGGTCTGGATCTGACGCATTACTAAACTCATTTCTATTATCTTGAGTTGTTAGTGAAGAGACACCTAATCCAAAAAGCCAATCGTAATAAACAATTTTATTAAATGTATTTATTTTGGAATAAAATGGAGACCAAACAAGATGTGCTGTAATGTCCGTATCAATTTGCCTATAAAAAGCTACTGTTCCGGCTGTCTTTACAGCATCATGAGTAGAATTAGTATCATTACTAGCTTTATTGTACGAAACTTCTAAGCCCCAGTTTTCATTAAAGAAATAACCACCATAGAATGAACCGGTATAACGATCAACAAAAGCTCCAGAAAGAGACTTGCCAAAAGTTGTTCCTAAATACAACTTACTATTTTTACGATACTTTCGATTCTGTAGGACATAGACTTCTTTGTCTTTGTCTAACCACGAGAAATCATACATAGATTTTTCGCTTGCTATAGAAAACGAGCAAATTGAAAAGAGTAATAATCCTAATAACTTCTTCATAACCATCCTTGGCCTATTCTAATAAATTTACTGACTTACATATTTTATCACGGATAGGAAACTGTGCAAGATGTTGAAGTCTATTTATGGCAAATATTCGTAAAGCTACAAAACTCACAAGATTGCTCATTAATCTGTGATGGCTGGTTGATTACTGACCAAAATTGGTACAAGTATTTTTCAACATCAGAAAAAGAAACACTTTGCTCAACTAAATTTTTATCATCAACATAACACAAGACTAAATTGATTGGTTTTGTTTTATCGTACTGGTAAAACTCATAGAGGGCATATGCATAGGTCATAAGCTGAAATTCATAAGGTTTTTCTTTTGATTCAGAGCGGTTACCAGTTTTGTAATCCCAAACTTGAGCATTTTCCTCGTTACCTTTAGGAAAAAGGATTAAATCAGGTATTCCGGAGATCATATATTTAAAGAGCTCAAACTTGATCGTCTTTTCAGAAATAAAATCATAGTTATCCCTAAACTCTCTCAAGTTATCCACGGCCCAAGTAATACTTTTTAGGTCTCGGCCAGTAGTATTAACTTCCATCTGAAAGTCAGATTTTATTATCTGATCAATTGTGTCGTGAATTAATGAACCTCTTTCAGCGGAAGATGTAAAAGTTTTCTTAGTCAGCTCATCATTATCAATAACTTCAAGTTGAACCCTCTCACCTTCAATTAATTTCAAATCTTGCTCAGATATTTTGCAAATATTTTTTAAATAGAACTGTCTGGGACAAACTGCTACACTTGCAAGCCTTGTTACAGACAATTCGGGAAGAATTAATGAGTCTCCAACAGTTACTTTTTTCGTAAGTCCCAAGCTATCAATATGAAATAGTGGTTTTCTATTTGTTGAATCATTTAAAAACCTAAGTGAAAAAATGTCCTTAATATCCATTGTGACTGAGTTGGAAGTGATTTTATTTTTAATGTCTGAGTTATCTTTAAAGCTTTCTGCTAGCCATGTATTTATACCTGCATTCCATGACCCTGTTTGACTTCCTTTTTTAATTTTACCAAAATTAATATTTACCCAACCGATAGTGTTCTCCGCTCGAGTACAGGTTACATAAAATAATCTCTTTGATTCACTGAAGTCTTTGTGTTTATTAATTTCTGACTCTAGTAAATATTGGGGAGTTCTAAACTTTTGTTTTGAAGTTATTGTCTCTCCCCACTTAAAACTCATAGGAAGCTTTCCAAGTAAAGAAGTGAACGGAAAAGACTTATCGTTTGTATAAATTCCACCCAGAAGAACATGTGGGAACTGTAGTCCTTTTGAAGCATGAGCTGTCATCATAACAATTTGATTTGGATTCTCACCAAATTGAAAGTCTAATGAGTAGCTACTTGATTCCTCACCATTTAAGATTGAAATGATATGCTCTCTATCATCACGGCCAAGCTGACATATTGATTTTATATAACTTAAATTATTCTTATAGTTAGAGTTGGCCAGACCTAACTCTGCTGAAAACTGGTAAAATGCTCGGTACAAACCAAAGAACTTACAATTAGTCTGAAATTTGTTAATAGTATTTTGAAGATCGCATTGAATATCTGAATCAATTAGACCTAGATACGCAGTTATAATTAGACGAAGGTAATCATCTTTATTCTCATTGGTATTAAATTGGTGTTCTATCAAAGACTTAAAAATACCTAATATTGGGTCTTGTCCGAAAGGAACTTTAATTTGAGCAGTAAAGCCAATATTATTTTCAATAAATAGCCCTATTAATAATAAACTTGGTTTTAGTTTTTTATAAAGAATAGAAACTCTTCCATTATCTTCAGCAATCAAATCTTTAATTTTTGTATACAGTGCTAAGGACTCAATATAATCAACTTCTCCAGAGGATACGGATTTAATATCAAACTTTTCTAAAAAGTCAGCCTCAACATTTATTTGATAGACTTTTCCTTCAGCCCGTTCAGGAATTGGTGCTTCTTGATATTCAACCTCAACAGGCTTGATATCTTTTCCTTGGTATTTAAGTCCCTTATCAAAAAGAAAATCAAAGAAGTTATTATTAAATTCAATTATATCCTTATCTGAACGGTAATTATTTTTCAAAGATAGAACTTGCGGAACTTGTTCTTGGCATTTTAGAAAAACTCCTAACTCCCCTCCTCTGAATCCATAAATCGCCTGTTTAATATCTCCAACACAGAATAATCTGCGATAGTCCGAATTAAGTATTTTTGTTATAATATCAAACTGAATAAAAGAGGTATCTTGAAACTCATCTATAATCAAATAATCGTAGGCTTCACTTATGGCCTGAGCTGTTTTAGGATTTTCAAGTCCATTTGCTACAACATACTCAAGGTCTGAGAATGTTATTCCAGGAGTTGCTTTATACTCTTTTTCCACAAATTGGATGATTTCATAGAACTTTTTAAACCACCCTTGAACTAGTCCCTCAAAGTGAATGGAGAACTGATAGAGATCTTGTCCCTGTCCTCTGAGGTAGTCCTTAAGCTCCTTTACACCTATATAATAGGACTTTAGATTATCTTCTATTCCCTTTGCTCTAGGAGTTACAGGGATTTTAAAATCCATATTCTTAAAAAACTCATACAGAACAACTATGTCATCTAATGTCTCAACATTTCTTTTTACATCTTGAAACTGTTTTAAGAACTCATACCAAGGCTTTCCATTAAATTCATCATGGGCCAAAAGATTTATTTCAAAGTCATTAAAGCTATTTAGATTATTAATTGTAACTAATTCTTTGATGGAGTTATCAACTTGTTCCTTCGAAATTTGACCAGGCTTAAGCCTACTCCATCTTTGCCTTAGCATAGGGTCTGAAAAGATGGCTTTAATTGACTCAAGAATTTGCTCTTTATCTTTAATAATAAGATCCACAAAGTCGTGATCCTCTTCTTTATCTAACCCTGTTTCTAACCATAGATCGAAAATATTTCTTATAACTTCATCATATTGAGCTGAGTTAATAATATCATCGTCTAAATCAATTTCTGTAAAGAAGCCTTGTTTAATTAACTTAAAACAAAATCCATGGATTGTTGTGACTGCTAGGTAATCAAGTTGTTCAGATGCTATTGTCCAATAAGACTTGTCTTCACCTTCGGCTTTTTCCGCCTTACTGGAAAACTCATTAAATAATCTAATTGAAATCTCGCCTGCTGCCTTTTTAGTAAAAGTCATTAGAACTATCTTTGAGAACTTACTTTTAACATACTGGTCAAATTCAATGATATCTGTTGAAACTTTATGTTCACCAATCCATTTATTTGTTAAGTAAATCATATGCTCTTTTAAAACAAATGTTTTACCAGACCCGGCTCCAGCTTTTAATAGAACCCCACCATCATGCTCAATTGCCTTTAGTTGTTCAGAGTTAGCACTAGACATGACTATCCTCCTTACTTCTTGGACAAATATTTGAAAGTTCACAATACTGACAAACTTTTACTTCACGAGGCGAGCATGCGAACTCTACGTCAGCACTAATCAAGGCCAGCTGTTGCTGCTCATACTTTTTATATTCTTCATATAACGAAAACATCTCGTCATCAAATTTATAGGTTTTCTTTATAACTTTTAAGTCTAAACTCTTAAATCTATCTAAGATGACATCATCACTGCAATAAATAAGAGACTCTTCAAGCTTGGATAGGTTTATATAACCCCAAATAAGTTTTTTACTATTATTATAGATATTGGCCTGCTCTAGCTGGTTTAAGTAAAACCACATTTGTATCTTTTGAAAATCTTTAAGACCCACTTGGCTTGGAATACTTCCGCCCCCTCTCTTAAAGTCTAAAATCATAATTGTGTCAGCATTATGACCAAAACAATCTATACTTCCCCTGGTTTCAATTGCACTTTTAGAAGATATATCTTTTTCAAACTCTAGGTTTAAACCTAAGGCATTATTTAATTCAATTAACTCTAGAATGATTTGCGTACAAAGCGCCTTAACTTCAAGCCAATACTCTTCCTTCCTTTCAGGTAGCAAGTCACCTTTTTCTTCAAACTCAGAAAGAATCTCATAAATAAGATCATTAAGAATTTCTTCGCTGAATGTGGAATTCTTTTTTAAGTAGTTTTCAATTACAGCATGCTCAATAAGACCAAGCTGCATATAATTTAGTTCATGCAGAAGTTCAATTCTAGGTCTTTGCTTAAGACCATAAGACAAATAAAATTTCCTAGGACAATCAATATATGTTTGAAGCTTAGAGGCAGAAATCGTATTTAACGAATACTTTGAATCAACTTCTGGAAAATAATATGTTTTCTTTTCCACATCTTGAATATCATTTTTGACATTAATTAGATTAAAATCAGAAACGATATTACTCCAGCCAAGGTCATGCTCTAGAAGTCCCTCTTCGATGAGAAGCTTTTTACCTTTTTGTCTTAAAGACTCTTGAACTTTTGACTTTAATATTAGAAATTCTAACTCACCTCTTCTAACTGGTCCTATACTAGCTAGGTATTGCTCAACATTCTCAGAGTATTGAATAACACTTCCCTTAACTGGACCATAATCGCTGGTTACGCATAATAAACTACCTAGTTCATTATTTGTTTGCTCAATTGTTTTAAGTGTTTTTAATGTAAGGCTACTTTCATTAGAACTCGCGAATAAGGAATTTCTTGGAACATCCAGTTTTGCCGAGTCAAAGAGAACTTTGATATCAAATTCAAAAATATTTTCATTTTGCTCTGAAAGGTCAACCCACTTATTAATAGTTTCTATCAAAACACTGGCAGTTTTAATACCTCTAAAGTCCTGATCTTCGATAGACTTCTTGGCGTAGTCTTGGCATATCTCTATCAGCTTAGAG
>CAXGOD010000103.1:0-7311 GCA_964011245.1 uncultured Bacteriovoracaceae bacterium
CAATTATAACCCATATAGTTAATTTAAGCTTGATCCATAAAGGCCATGGTGCTCCATGAGGCATTCCTAACCTGGCGATTAATCCCATTCCAGAAACAAGAATTAAAACTAGAGCGATTCCTGTAAGGATTTTTTCTAATTTAATTGAACCTTGCTTAACAGTAGCTACAGCATATGCTGAGAAAAATAAAACGATTGATACGATATGTATCATTTTATAAACTTGATAAGACATTAAACCCTCTCCAATACAGCTTTAAATAAATCCCAAAACTTCGATACAGTCGAAATTTGTACTCTTTCATCAGGTGAGTGTGCACCAGTTATTGTTGGTCCAAATGAAATAACATCAATTGGGCCAATTTTATCTCTTAAGATACCGCACTCTAATCCTGCGTGAATTGCAGTTACATTAGCATCAGTACCAAAGATTTCCTTGTACGTCTCTTGGACAATAGTTAGAATCGGGTTCTCACGAACTGGCTTCCAACTTGGATACTCAGAGTTTCTAGAAACTTTAGCATCATACATGCTTGCTAAGGCAAGCATTTCATTTTCAATTATTCTAATTTCTTCTCTATCAAAAAATCTCAAAGAAGACTGCACATAAAATTTTCCATTAACCACAAGTAATCTTGCAAAATTATTGCTCATGGAAACGATTTCTCGTTTGCTAGCAAGATCATAACTGTGAGCGCCGTTTGGAAAAAGAGTTAAAAAGTTTAATAGCTTTTTAGACTCATTTACCGATAAAACTTGATCTTCAGCTGTTGGAAGTTCAGAGATATCTAGCTCTAATGATTGATCTACTTGAGGTAAAAAGCTTTTCCACTGAGTTAACATGGTTTTTGAAAGATCACTAAGCTTGCTTAACTCATCTTTAGCGACTCTAAGTGTAACAAAGGCATCTCTTGGAATAATATTATGGGCTTTACCAGCTCTTATTTCTTCAATTTCAAAATCTGTAGTTTGAGAAAGAGTAAACATATATTGAGAAAGAAGCTTTATAGCATTCCCTCTTTGTTCGTGAATATCTACTCCTGAATGGCCACCAGTAAGCTTTGATATGTTTAACTTAACTCTTGTGTCTAAAGTTGCAGAGGATACAGTCAGTTCCTTATTGAAATCATAATCAATTCCACCGGCACAACCAATATAAAGGCTTCCCCATTCCTCCGTGTCCAGATTAATCATCTTTCTCCCTTTAAGGAGATCGCTTTCTAAGCCAAGCGCACCGTTTAATCCTGTTTCTTCATCAACAGTAAAAAGTAACTCTAGCGGAGGATGCTTTATATCCTTTTCAAAAATACATGCTAAACCAGCAGCACAACCAATCCCATTATCAGCTCCTAAGGTAGTTCCATCAGCTGTTACCCAGTCGCCATCAACAAGAATATCTAGCTTATCTTCTTGAAAGTTAATTTTTTTACTTGGAATTGCATCTGTAACCATATCAATATGATTTTGAACTATAACTGGAGCATCACTTTCTCGTCCATTTTTTCCGGGGACATAAATAATAATATTACCAGCTTTATCAACCTTGTACTCCAAAGAGTTAACTTGAGCGACACGAACTAAGTATTCGCTAATTTTCTCTTCATGCTTTGAAGGTCTAGGAGTTTGAGTAAAATCATAAAAAATATCCCATAAATTCTTTGGGCTTTCAGGATAATTCTGTGGCTTTTGCATTGTGACACTCCTTTTTAACTATAGGTATGGATATATAATTATTGAATTGCTATGTCACTTTTTGAGACTACTTCAGGATATCTTTTAATGATTTTAGACGCTTTATAGCAATCGGATTTACGGGAAGATTTTTCTTTAAGAATTTCTGGGCTGCTTCTTTATTTTCTTCTGATGCATTTTCTGTCAATAGCTCCATAAGGTCTTCTCTTTGAGCTTTTGCAACTAAAAAGAACCAAAGAACTTCAATATAACCATCACTAGATAAACCTATGTCTTCAACAAACCCTTTTAATAACTCGTGTTTTTTTCTACTCATAAGTTCAAATAACCAGTTTCTTAACCATTTACCGTTGTATCTCTTTATCCAAAGGTCAAGATCTTCCCAGCGATATATTTTTAATAGATGATCAATTCTATTGATTTGATCAGAGGATTGATCAATAAACTTCCAAACTTCATCTTCGTTATACTCTAAAAAGTTTATTGCTTTAATCCAGGCCCAAGACAAATTGCTTCCACTGTTCAAATCTCTTAAGAAGTAGCCAAACAATCCATCTTTCCATTTTTCTTTATTTTTGTTTATATACTCAGGCTTAAGCAGCTCAAGTAGCTCACTAAAACTCCAAACTGCATCTGAAGAAGAGACACTCCCTTTAGGATCATTTAGATATCTTTCTACAGTAACTCCGATTAATTCTTCTTGTATCTCATAAATATAAATATTTTTAACGATGGCCAATACTTCGTAAAAAGAATCAGCTGGGACTCTAGTCAAGCATTCACTTATTTTAGCCAAAATTTTTTTTCTATTTGCTTCGGAAACAGAAGTTTTTCTCTGGAAAAACATAAGCAGTTGTTTAAAGTCTTCTACTGTTGAAGGTGTACTAATAAGCTTCCTTTGTAGATCATTCTGGACAAGCTGAAGGCAAAGCTCCATAAAGCTTTTAATCTCAGGAAAAGTTTTAACAATATTAGTATTCTTCCTCGCATCAAAGTCTTTAATAAAATAACAAAAATCTCTTTGGAGCCTTTCTCTTAAGCTTTTAGGATATTTATCCTCGTAGAAGGAAACTACTTTATTAAATGAATCTATTTCATACTCATTGAAACCAAAGGGCTCCTTTTCTGAAATTTCATATGATTTTAATTTCTTTTGAATTTTAAATAAATGTCCCTCATACTCAGTTGGTAAGATTTTTAAACTTAAATGATAGGGAGATATAAGCGGATAGATAGATAATAAAATTTTGTCATAAGTTTTATACTTGTTTTTAAGCTTCATTGAATATTCAATAAGCTCATCAAAGTTGAATATAGATAATACACTAAAGGTCACGGTAAAGCGGAACTCAATATCTGGGATAGACTCTAGTAATAAATCGACATTCGTTTTAAAATAGTCCGTATTTAATCCATTTCTAATATATGAAGCTTCTTCGAAACCTGTATCAATACTAGAAGTAATTTTTATACCTTTGTAGTTTTCTCTTGGAATGGAATCGATCAAAGTAATAAATCTTGCGATAGTCGATTTTGGAAGCGATAAATTTGAATTTATCTCGATTATTAAACTAGGAAAAGATCTTTCTTTTAAAAATTCGATTGTTTTAAAAACATTTTCATGTAGAAATGGCTCCCCACCTGTGAATCTCAAAACTTCTAATCCGGAGGCTATTTTCTCAAACCATTTATAAAATTCTGGAATATAGGGGTTCTCATCTTCTTTTTCAGAAAAATCAAAGTTTTTTTCGATTTCTCGAATATCATTTAAACTACTTGAATCCGTGTATGGACCAAACTTTTTTACTTCATGATGAATACTCGATGAAGTTTGGGGACTACAATAAGCACACTTTAAATTGCATTTACTAGAAAAGCTTACTTCTAGATAAGTAGGGTTTATTGGTTTTTCAGTCCCAGTTTTTAAAACCTGATCTAAATTCTTATATGCCCAAGGTGAAGCTGACTTATAAATTCTCTCACTTGTCGATTTATCTGATTTTGCTTCTTGGCTCCAACAAAATTGACAAGAACTGGCTTTCTTCCCCTCTAGTAGCTTCTGTCTTTCATTCAAATTTTCCTGAGTATTATGAAATTCATTGCCATCAGAACGAACTTTATCTAGATCAACTCTGGCTGGTGGAGTAAGACAACAACTTGCATTTGATCCTGTATGCAAATTTAGAGTCACCTGAAGCCACTTGGCTAAACAAAATGTCGGAGAAACTTTATCAAGCATTGCTAAAGCTTCATTTGGAGGCAATCCAACTTTATGTTCTTTACTCATAACTTATCTTTTTGGGTTTTTATCTTATTTATACTACCATAAAGCTTATGAATAAAATAATTTTGTCTCTTCTAATATTTAATGTAACTCTAGGCTGCTCTTCTATTAAGGAAAGGTCTAAAAAAAGAGACCTGCAGTCTAAGATTATCCGTGCTCTTAATGCAAAAGTTGATCGTTTTGCTGGTTGTGCCCAAAAGCATGATATTTATAAAGCACTAAAAATGGAAAGAGTTAGAGTTGAACTACAACTTAAAATAAATAGTAAGGGGCAGGTTGATATGTTCCAACTTGATAATAAACCTTACTCAGAAGCCTTTATAGACTGTTTATTTAAGACAGTGGATATTATTATCTTCCCAGCTCTTAAAAAAGACGAGGTCATTGAGCTAACTCAACCAATGATTTTTACGAAGAAGTAGCTTTCTTCAGAATAAAAACATTCGGAGCTTGATATATATTTTCAAACTTAAATTTCTCACAAATCCAATTAATGCTCTTTGGTGTGTAGAAAACAACATGAGTATCATCTTCTTTATAAAACCAGCTCTTGAAGTTGATTTCAGGGGTTAAGATTCCCGTCCTAACACCTAAAATACCATTTGATTTTAGTAGTCCATAAAGCTTTTGAAATTCTTCATTTGGATTATAGAAATGCTCTGCCACTTCACAACAAGTAATAAAATCGTATTGTGAATCAAGTTTCGACTTATCATTTGCAAAATATGGGTCATATATTTCGACTTGGTAACCATCTTCTTCCACAATCTCTGACAGCATTGGATAAGGACCACTACCATAGTCTAAACCTAAAGATGTTATTGAAACACGCTCTAAAACAGGGTTAACTAGCTCTCTAAGAAACTTTTCATATCCAGGAGTTTTGACATCGTTTTTATGGTGTTCATACCTTAGAGACTCAACAGAAGGCTCTAGTAGCGTTTTTTTATCCATAAAGACTAATGAACAATGATTACATTCATAGTATTTAAAAAAATTATCTGCTTTTTGATACTCAAAGTAAGGCTTGAAATTTTTTTTGTTACATAGAGGGCAACTAGATGTCATTTTTATCAGCTTTAATCCAACCTGTGATTGCTAGCTTAAATGCTTGTTCAACTGGTATATCCACTTCAGTTACATCATGTCTTGGAACAATTGCAGTGAATCCACCTAACATATAACTCATTGGTACATAAACTGCGATATGATCTTCTTCAACTGTTCCATCTGGTAGATCTGAAAACTCTTCTCTAGTTACCAAGGCTAAACTTCTAAATCCCAGTTTTTCAAAGTTAACCATGACAACTTTTTTCATAGTGTCTTCACCACCTCCAGCAAAAAGTGACATTAAATCTCTTAATGGATTATATATTGCTTTTATAAAAGGAACTTTTTCAAATTTCGAAATTGCCCAGTTTATAATCCTACCAGTAATAAAATTACTTACTAGAATTCCAACACCAACTATTGCTAAAACAGTAAGAACTATTCCAAGTCCAGGGATATATAATTGTGGACCTAGCCACTCTTTTATCAAATCACCAAATAAATTCTCAACTTTTGTCGAGATCACTACCAATAAATAAATCGTTATAGTCACTGGCATGACAACAATTAAACCCTTAAAAAATAGTCGGTTTATTACTTTCACTAAAACTCTCCCAAAGGAATGGTTATTATTAGATTAATTATAGATTTTTCTTTTGGATGTGGGTATTGATTTTATTGAGAACTAAACTTTGTACCTCCAAAAAAAACAAAAGCCATCCGATGGATGGCCCTTGTTATGAAGATAAAATAAAAATTATTTCTTCTTAGCTACTTTTTTCTTAGTAGCTTTCTTAGCTACTTTTTTCTTAGTAGCTTTTTTTGCTACTTTTTTCTTTGTAGCTTTCTTAGCTACTTTTTTCTTAGCAGCTTTTTTCTTTGTAGCTTTTTTAGCTACTTTTTTCTTAGTCGCTTTTTTCTTTACTACTTTTTTCTTTGCTTTTTTCTTAGCAACTTTTTTCTTCGTTGCTTTCTTAGCAACTTTTTTCTTCGTTGCTTTTTTCTTAACTACTTTTTTCTTAGTAGCTTTTTTCTTAGCAACTTTTTTCTTTGTAGCTTTTTTAGCTACTTTTTTCTTTGTAGCTTTTTTAGCTACTTTCTTCTTTGCTTTTTTTGCAACTTTTTTCTTAGTTGCTTTCTTTTTAACAGCCATAAATTTCCTCCCAGAAATAAACGCATACCCTAACAAAATGATATTCTAATTTTAGGATAAACACATTTTTATTTTAACGCAAATAAAAAATATCTATTTTGTTTATATTTCGGCTTTTTTTTACAATGACTTAAGTATGTTTTTAATAAAGTTTATGTGTGTGTTTAAAAGAAAAAAGCCGAAACAATGATTATCAGTTTGTTTCGGCTTTTTTTTCATATTTGAATTTTACGTATTTTTTTTTAATAAATCAGAAAAATTTTCTGATTTTTTTTTAGTTCGATAGAGAAATTTCTTCCTTTTGTATCTTCTCGAATTCGAATTTAACCTCATCATTTGCTAAAAGTGCCAATACTTTTCCTCCTTTTTCCAACTTTCCAAAAAGGACTTCATTGGCTAATGATTTTCGAAGAGTATCGTCTATAAGCCTTCCTATAGGTCTTGCTCCCATTTTTTCGTCATAGCCATTTTCAGCAAACCAGTCCATAAGTTCATCTGTAACTTCTAATTCAACCTTTTTTTCTAATAATTGGTCTTCAAGTTCCATAATGAATTTTTCAACAATAGATCGGATATTTATTGTGGTTAGATGGTTAAAATGAACAATTGAGTCTAATCTGTTACGAAATTCGGGTGAAAAATGGTTCTTTAAGGCATTATCACGCTTTGAAGTATTAAATTTTGTCTTAGATCCAAGCCCAATACTTCCACCTTCCATCTCTTTTGCACCTGCATTTGATGTCATTATGAGAATTACATTCCTAAAATCTGTCGTTTTCCCATTAGAATCAGTTAGTTTTCCATGATCCATTACTTGAAGAAGGATATTAAAGACATCTGGGTGTGCTTTTTCTAATTCATCCAATAATAAAACCGAATACGGGTTTTTATTAATTTTATCAGTAAGTATTCCACCTTGATCAAAGCCAACATAACCAGGAGGAGCTCCAATTAGCTTTGCTACAGAATGTTTCTCCATATACTCAGACATATCAATTCTTTCAAAGTTTATTCCTAAAGTAAGCCCCAGCTGCTTAGCTAATTCAGTTTTCCCTACACCTGTAGGACCTGTAAAAAGAAAGGAAGCAATAGGTTTATTTTGATTTCCAAGTCCTGATCTAGATAAAACGAT